>JAJXTW010000017.1 GCA_021783455.1 Nitrospirota bacterium
GCGCGAAAACTCCACCACTTCATCAACGAAGCACAGGGCATCTGGCACATGGGCCAGCGCGACCAGAACTGGTTCCGCGTCAGCAAAGCGGCACTCGGAGAAGGATACCAGCTGCGCCATTTCGGCGACATCCTGGCGACCCAGTTGAAGCATAAGTTCAATAACATCGTGGACAAGGTCCAGGTGACTCTCTACGTGGACGAGGCCGATGTGAAGGCGAAGCTGGAGGAGGCCCGGAAGGCCTATCTCGAGCGTGATATTCGGCTCGCATCGATGACCGACGAGTCGGTGGACACCTTCTACTCCTGCATCCTCTGCCAGAGCTTCGCGCCGAACCACGTATGCGTGGTTTCTCCCGAACGACTCGGCCTGTGCGGCGCTTACAACTGGCTCGATGCCAAGGCGGCCTTCGAGATCGACCCGAACGGCGCAAACCAGCCGGTCATGAAGGGCGAGGTCTTAGACGCAGTCAAGGGCCGCTGGAAAGGCGTTGACGAATACGTGTATACGAACTCTCACCAGGCCCTCGAATATTTCAATGCCTACAGCATCATGGACGCACCGATGACGTCCTGTGGGTGCTTCGAGTGTATCGTGGCCATCGTGCCGGAGGCCAACGGCGTGATGATCGTGAACCGCGGGTATACCGGCATGACGCCGATCGGTATGAAATTCTCGACCCTGGCCGGCACCGTCGGCGGTGGAGCTCAAACGCCTGGATTCATGGGCATCGGACGGTACTTCCTCACGAGCAAGAAATTCCTCTCAGCAGAAGGCGGATTCAAGCGCATTGTCTGGATGACCAAGAACCTGAAAGAGTCCTTTGCTGAGCAGTTCAAGCAGCGCGGCATAGAAGAAGGAGTGCCCGATCTTCTGGACAAAATCGCAGACGAGAGCGTAGCGGAAGATTCCGATAAGATGATGGAATATCTGACTGCCAAAGGCCATCCGGCGCTTACCATGGACCCGATGTTCTAGAAGCGACAGGCTGAATCTATAATTGTGCGCCCCTGCCGCGACGGGGGCGCACCAGTGTTAAGGCCGGGAGCGTGCTCATACACCACTCAAGACCAAGACCGTGGAGCTCATACGTGGCTGCCGGGTAAATGATGGCGGCCTTTTTTGTCTCAAGAATACACGCGGATACGCAGCAAAAAGGATAGAACGATGGAAGAAAAACTCGAAGGTATTTTCACGCGGTACCGGGAAAACGAAGGCAACCTGATCTCGATCCTCCAGGACATCGAGAGCGAATTCGGCTATCTGCGCGAGGACGCGATCAACTGGTTCTCTGAACGGCTCGATGTGCCGCCTGCGAAGTTTTACGGCATCGCGACGTTTTATGCGCAGTTCCATCTCAAGCCCCGGGGAAAGAACGTGATCACCGCCTGCTGCGGTACGGCTTGCCATGTAAAGGGGTCCGAGCGGTTGATTAACAGCCTGGTAAAAGAACTGGCCATACCCGACGGCGAGGAAACGTCCGAAGACCTCCAGTTCACCGTGGAAAAAGTGAACTGCGTCGGCGCGTGCAGCATCGCGCCGGTCATCATCGTCAACAAAACCGTGCACGGCAAGATGACGCCGGACAAGCTTATGAAAGAGATGAAGACCCTCAAGGAAGGCCCCAAGCGGGAATACACGGATTATATTTGAGAAGATCGAATGCCAAAGCTCAAAGTTCAAAGAAATGTCAAAGAACCAAGACTCAATTTGACATTGGTCTATTTGAACTTGATTTGAACTTTGGACTTTGACATTGGGGTATACACATGAATAAAGACGTTTCGATAAAAGTATGCATGGGCACGGGCGGGATCGCCGCGGGAGGCGTGGAGGTGATGTCCACGTTCGAGAAGGCGCTTGCCTCCGTTGGCATCAAGGCGGTGGTCCAGAAAAACTGCTCCATGCACAAGGTCGGCTGCCGGGGCTTTTGCGCCCGCGACGTGCTGGTGGACGTGATCGTAGACGGCGCGAAGTCGACGTACCAATATATCAAGCCGGACATGGTAGAACGGATCGTGCAGGAGCATGTCGTCGGTGGTGCTCCCATAGGCGATTGGCTCGTGACGGACGACTATCACACGTTTCACGATAAGCAGGTCAAGGTCGTGCTTTCGGACTGCGGAGAAGTCGATCCCGAGGATATTGATTCCTATCTCGGCCGCGGCGGCTACGAGGCAGTTAAAAAGGTCCTTACGACCATGACACCCCAGGAGACCATCGATGTCATCAAGGCCTCGGGTCTTCGGGGCCGGGGCGGGGCCGGCTTCCCGACCGCCGTGAAGTGGGACATGGCGATCAAGGCGCCCGGGCCGAAGAAATACCTTATTTGCAACGCCGACGAGGGCGATCCGGGCGCATTCATGGACCGCTCGGTCGTCGAAGGAAACCCCCATGCGGTGATCGAGGGCATGATCATCGGCGCCTATGCGATCGGCGCGCCCTACGGTTACGTCTATATCAGGGCGGAGTACCCGCTCGCCGTAGAACGTCTCCATCTCGCAATCAAGCAGGCGAAGGAGCGCGGGTATCTCGGCAAGAACATCCTGGGAAAAGGCCTCGATTTCATGATCAAGGTGAAGTTGGGCGCCGGCGCGTTCGTGTGCGGCGAAGAGACAGCGCTTATTGCTTCCATCGAAGGCAAGCGCGGCCAGCCGAAGGCCAAGCCGCCCTTCCCGGTCCAGAAGGGGCTCTGGGGCTACCCCACCATCATTAATAACGTTGAGACGCTTGCGAACGTGCCCTACATCATCCGGAAGGGCGCTTCGTGGTACGCTGCCATGGGCACGGAAAAAAGCAAGGGCACGAAAGTGTTCGCGCTCACGGGCAAGATACTGAACTCCGGCCTGATCGAAGTGCCGATGGGCATCCCGCTCAAAGAAGTTATCTACGACATCGGCGGAGGCATTGAGAACGGCAAGAAGCTCAAAGCGGTCCAGACCGGCGGGCCGTCGGGCGGGTGCATTCCCGCGAACATGATGGACACCACGCTCGACTACGAAGCGCTCAGCAAGGTCGGGTCCATCATGGGCTCGGGCGGCATGGTGGTGCTGGATGAGACCGACTGCATGGTGAACGTGGCCAAGTATTTCCTGCAGTTCACGCAATCGGAATCCTGCGGCAAGTGCATACCCTGCAGGGTCGGGACGAAGCGGCTCCTCGAGATTTTGACCAGGATCACCGAAGGCAAAGGCAGGGAGGGCGACATCGAGCTCCTCGAGTCCCTTGCTGCAGACGTGAAGACCTCGTCGCTCTGCGGCCTGGGCCAGAGCGCGCCGAACCCGGTCCTTTCCACGATCAGATACTACCGTGATGAGTATGAGGCGCACATCTACGAAAAGCGCTGTCCTGCCGGCGTGTGCAAGGACCTCCTTTCGTACAGCATCCTCGAGGAGTTCTGCAAGGGCTGTACCGCCTGCACGCGGGTCTGCCCCGCGGGCGCCATTATCGGCGAGAAAAAGAAGCCGCACAAGATCATCCAGGACATCTGCATCAAGTGCGGCGCCTGTTTCGAAACGTGCAAGTTCAAGGCGATCAAAAAAGGGTAGAAGTTAATTGCGGAATTCGGATTGCGGATTGAAAGTTGTTGAACCCGCGCCCGTCTTCCTTCCGGAATATTAGAATGGCGGAGTAACGATGGCTAACCTGACCATAAATGGAAAGCGAATAATAGTACCCGACGGCATCACCATTCTCGATGCCGCGCGGCGGAATGACATCTACATCCCGACGCTCTGCGACGACCCGAGGCTCGAACCCCACGGGGGATGCAGGCTCTGCCTTATCCAGGTGAAGGGCATGCCCCGTCCGGTGACCGCGTGCACGACCCCGGTGACCGAGGGCATGGAGATCGAGACCACGAACGAGCAGATCGAGCGGCAGCGCAGAACGATCGTGGAACTCCTCCTTTCCGACCATCCCAACGACTGCATGATCTGCGATAAGGCGGGAGACTGCACGCTCCAGGAACTGGCCTACTTCTACGACATCCGGTCGAACCGGTTTGCCGGCGAGCGGCGTCAGTACACGAAAAAAGACCTGAACCCGTTTATCGAGCGGGACATGGAAAAGTGCATCCTCTGCGGCAAGTGCGTGCGCGTGTGCGACGAGATCCAGGGGCTCGGTGCGATCGATGTTGCCGGCAGGGGATTTACGGCCAAGGTGTCACCGGCCTTTGAAAAGGATTTAAACTGCGAGTTCTGCGGCCAGTGCGTCAGCATCTGCCCCACCGGCGCGCTCATGGGCAAGCAGTCCGTGGGCAAGGGCAGGCAGAAGGACGTAAAAGAAGTCGAGACGGTCTGCACCTATTGCGGCTGCGGCTGCAACGTCACCCTCCACGTTTCCCGGAACGAAGTGGTTCGCGTCACCTCGCGGCCCGATACGATCAACGAAGGCTGGCTCTGCGTCAAGGGACGCTTCGGATACAGTTTTATCAACAGCCCGGACCGGCTTACGACGCCGCTCATCAAGAAGGACGGGAAGTTTGTCCCCGCTTCCTGGGACGAGGCGCTCGATCTCATTGCCGAGAAACTCAGCGCCATCAAGGAGAAGCACGGCCCCGACGCCATCGGCGGCCTCTCCTCCGCGCGCTGTACGAACGAGGAAAACTACCTGTTCCAGAAATTCATCCGCGCAGGGATCGGTACGAACAACGTCGATCACTGCGCGCGCTACTGACATAGCTCGACTGTGGCCGGTCTGGCCACCGTATTCGGTTCCGGGGCAATGACGAACTCGATGGCCGAGATCGAGAACAACGACGTGCTGTTCATCATCGGCTCGAACACCAAGGAGAACCATCCCATCGTCGCGCTCAAGATGATCAAGGCGAAGCGCAAGGGGGCGAAGATCATCATCGCCGACCCGCGGCGGGTGCCGATGGTCCGTTTTGCGGACATCTGGCTGCAGCACAAGCCCGGTACGGACGTGGCGCTTTTGAACGGGATGATGCATGTCATCGTAAAAGAAGGCCTCATCAAGAAGGACTTCATCTCGTCCATGACCGAAGGCTTCGACGACGAGTTCAGGAAAAATATCGACGAGTACACGCCCGATGCCGTATCAAAGATCACCGGCGTCCCGGCTGAGCTGATCGTCAAAGCAGCGCGCCTCTACGCTGGATCGGACAAGGCCGGCATCTATTACACCATGGGGATCACCCAGCACGCGCATGGCACCGAGAACGTCTTCTCCGTCGCAAACCTCGCGCTCCTGACCGGCAACCTCGGCAAGGAGAGCGCGGGGGTCAATCCGCTCCGCGGCCAGAACAACGTTCAGGGCGCCACGGACATGGGATGCATTTCCAACAGCTACCCGGGGTATCAACGGGTCACGATCCCGGCGATCAGGGAAAAGTTCGAGGCCCTCTGGAAGGTAAAGCTGTCGGAGAAAGAAGGCTTAACTGCAACGGAGATGCTTCCTGCCGCAGAAAAAGGCGTCATCAAGGCCCTGTACATCATGGGCGAAAACCCGGTCATCAGCGATCCCGATGTGGCCCATACCACCAAGGCGCTCAAAGCGCTCGACTTCCTGGTTGTGCAGGACATCTTTATGACCGAGACGGCGGAGCTGGCGGACGTAGTGCTCCCGGCCTCGTCGTTCGCGGAAAAGGTCGGCACGTTCACGAACACCGAGCGGCGGGTCCAGCGGGTGCGGAGGGCAGTGAACTCTCCCGGCAGCGCCATGAAAGACTCGCTCATCATCATGGAACTTTCGAAGCGCATGGGTTATGAAATGTCCTATCACCATACGGTGGAAATATTCCGCGAGATCGGACAAGCATGGCCCGCGATGGCCGGCATGAGCTACGCCAGGCTGGAAGACGGCGGCCTGCAGTGGCCTTGTCCCACGCACGATCATCCGGGAACGCAATTCCTGTTCAAGGGAGGATTCCCGCGCGGCAAGGGGAGGTTCTCCCTCGTGAAATACAAGCAATCAGTGGAGCTTACCGATAAGGACTATCCCTTCATCCTCACGACGGGCAGACAGTTATTTCAGTATCATACCGGCAGCATGACGAGACGGGTTAAGCCGATCAACGCCGTGTCGCCGGAGGCGTACGTCGAGATCAACCCGGAGGACGCGAAGAGGCTTGCGATCGTGGATGGAAAACAGGTGAAAGTCAGCTCGCGCCGGGGGTCCATCATGGTCAAGGCCAGGGTTTCAAAATGGCCCAACGCCGGAGTGATTTTTATCCCCTTCCATTTCAAGGAAGCTGCGGCCAATGTACTGACGAGCAGTACGTCACTCGACCCGCTGTCCAAGATACCTTCATTCAAGGTGTCGGCGGTGCGGATCGAGAAGGCTTAAGATTTTTATTGCTGAGGACGCACCCAAGCGCTGGGCGCAGGCAGGGATCACAGAGTAAAAATGTAAAGTTGAAAATTCAGGATTCAAACTTCTGCGTGCTGAGCGACTCACGCGGCTGAGACGAGTATAGACAACGAGGAGGATACTATGGCCGATACATCGGAACTCAAGAAACAACTGCTCTTCAGCGACCTGACAGAAACCGAGCTTGGGATGATCGCCAAGAAGATTACTGTCGAGAAGTTTGCCAAGGGGAAACCGATCTTCAAAGCAGGTGAGCAGACCAAAGGCATCTTCCTGGTCAAGACCGGGAAGGTTGAGATCTCGATGCTGACCGCCGACGGCTGGAAGCAGACACTTGCCCTCCTCTCGGAAAATCATATTTTCGGTGAGCTCTCGGTGATCGAGAACAAACCTACCCATGGCGCCGACGCTACGGCGATCGACGATACGGAAGTGTATCGCTTCAAGACCGAGGACTTCAAAGCTTTCGAACAAAGCGATACAAACATGATGTACAAGATCATGAAGACCATTGCGCGTATTGCCAGCAAAAATGTACACTCCATGAACGAAAAGCTGATGAAGCTCCTGATCAGCTATTAATTAAAGGCCGCTCAAACAGTTTAAACTCAATATTTTCGACTAGGGAGGTATGGAATGGCACTTGATCCTACGAAGCATGCGGACTGGGAAATCGCTGAAGACTCTGAACAGAGAATGAAGCCGATCACCGAGATCGCAAAGAAAATGGGGCTCAATGACGACGAGCTCCTGCTGCACGGACACTACATCGCCAAGGTTGACTTCAAGAAGGTTCTGAAACGCTTTGAGGGAAAGCCCGACGGCAAGTACATCGATGTGACGGCCATCACCCCGACCCCGCTCGGGGAAGGCAAATCAACGTCAACCATCGGTCTGACGCAGGGCCTGGGCAAGCGCGGCAAGAACGTGATTGCGGCGATCCGGCAGCCTTCGGGCGGACCGACCATGAACATCAAGGGTTCGGCGGCCGGCGGCGGACTTTCTCAGGTCATTCCCTTGACGCCGTTTTCGCTCGGCCTCACCGGCGACATCAATGCCATCATGAACGCCCATAACCTGGCCATGGTGGCCCTGACCTCCCGCATGCAGCATGAGTTCAACTACAACGACGAGCAGCTTGCAAAAAGAAAATTAAAACGCCTCAACATCGACCCGCACAACGTCGAAATGAAGTGGATCATGGACTTCTGCGCTCAGTCGCTTCGCGAGATCGTGATCGGCATGGGCGGCAAGTCGAACGGTTTCATGATGAAGTCAGGGTTTGCGATCGCCGTGTCGTCGGAAGTAATGGCCATCCTGGCCGTTGCCAAGGACCTGAAGGACATGCGCGAACGCATGGGCAGGATCGTTGTCGCCTACAGCAAGGACGGCGCGCCGGTCACCACGGCCGATCTCGGCGTCGACGGCGCCATGACCGCCTGGATGGTCGAGGCCTTAAACCCGAACCTGCTTCAGACCATCGAGGGCCAGCCCGTGTTCGTACACGCCGGTCCGTTCGCAAACATCGCCATCGGCCAGTCGTCCATCATCGCCGACCGCGTGGGCCTGAAACTCGGCGACTATGTCGTGACCGAGTCGGGCTTTGCCGCGGACATCGGTTTCGAGAAGTTCTGGAACTTGAAGTGCCGCATGTCGGGCCTCAAGCCTCACGCGGCTGTTGTTGTTGCCACGATCCGGGCGCTCAAGTGCCACGGCGGCGCCCCGATCCCGGTGCCGGGCAAGCCCATGCCCGCCGAGTATAAGGGCGAGAACGTGGGCTGGGTCGAGAAGGGCTGCGACAATTTGATCCATCATATCAAGACCGTGAAGAAGGCCGGCATCAACCCCGTTGTGTGCATCAATGCCTTCTACACCGACACGGACAACGAGATCAAGGCCGTCCGGAGGCTTGCCGAGGCAGCTGGTGCGCGCGTGGCACTGTCCCGCCACTGGGAAAAGGGTGGCGATGGCGCCCTGGAGTTCGCCGATGCCGTGATTGACGCCTGCAACGAGAAAAATGACTTCAAGTTCCTCTATGAGCTCAGCACTCCGCTCCGGCAGCGCATCGAATTGATTGCGAAGGAAGTGTACGGCGCAGACGGCGTAGATTATACGCCTGAGGCGGAGACCAAGGCGAAGAAAATGGAGGCAGATCCCGATCTGGCCAAGATGGGTGTCTGCATGGTGAAGACCCATCTTTCGCTCACGGATAATCCCAACCTCAAGGGCGTTCCCAAGGGGTGGAGGCTCCGGATCAGGGATATTCTCACCTATAAGGGTGCGGGTTTTGTCGTTCCCGTTGCCGGAACCATCACGCTTATGCCCGGAACGTCATCAGATCCGGCTTATCGCCGCGTGGACGTTGATGTGGAGACCGGCAAGGTCAAAGGCGTGTTCTAAAAAGAAGTCCGAAATAAAAAAAGAAAAGCTGCAAGGCCCGCGCTGACTATTTCAGCGTGGGCCTTTTTTTTACGGGAATAGGCCGGACAGTGTTTTTTCTGAATGGGTCAGCAGGTAAGATGAAGTGCGGCAATAGCCAATCTCGTGTTCTGAAGGGAATTATAGAGATCAACGGCCCGACTTGTTTTCATTACCCGGGTTTCAATGTTCTTCGCGGCAACAAAGGCGATTGTTTCTTCAGGAACGGTCATCATTCCGAATTTTCCCGTTCCGATAATGAGAATGTCGGGCCGCACGACGAGAATGTCTGCGAGATCACTGATCTGGAGCCGGTGTCCTTCCTTTCTCCACCAGGAGGCATCAACATGATCGGGATAAACAATAACATCAGCGGTATACTTTCTCCCCTCTATCACGATGGTGCCGAAGGAATATGAGCTGACGTTCATGAGCGCTCCCCCTGTGCTTTCGCAAATCGATCTGGCATGTTACAACAGAAAAGGACACCCGCACACAGGCGGATGTCCCTTTTGTCAGCATGAAAGCCCCTCAGAACCGATGACATGAACAAGGGGCCGAGTGAGCGGATATTCGTTAGTGCACTATCGCCGTCTTTTCTCGTTCCTGGATATAAGTTTGTTTTCCCGCATCAATGGCGCTGTTTGCGGCAGCTACCGCCTCGGTGTAAAATTCTCTGCTTTTTCCAATGGCTGACGCGACTTTATGCTTGCCGTCTTCAGCCAAATCCCTGATTTGCTTTCTCATTTCTTTTCCCGGCTTCGGCGCTAATAAGAGGCCAATGGTCGAGCCCACGATGCCACCGACCAGAAAAGGCACGAAAATCGAATGCTCTTTTGTTGCCGGCTTGTCTTTCATAATGATCCTCCCTCTTTGCTCTTTAGACCTTTCAACAGGGTCCCAACCCCTGCCTTGATGCCCGCCTGAACCCCGGCAATATTTGCACGGGCAGCTTCGCTGATACCATCTTCATACGCCAGGTACAGCGCCTTGATTCTTTTTTCAGCCGCGGTGACGGCGTCAGCCGCTTCTCGCAGACTCTTCGAGAGCTCCGCGACATTATCGGTGACTGTTCCGATGTCCTCGAGGGCGCGTCTCAGCGCTACCAACGTGGGATGGATATTCTCCCCGGCCTTTTCGACAAGTTGCCGCACTGCGAAACTCGTCCGCCGCAATTCCATGACATAGAAAATGTTAAACGCCGCATAAATGATAAAAGCCGTTACGCCAATAGCCAGTATTATTTCTGCTGTCGACATGACCTTGACCTCTCTCCGGAAATACCACTATCATTTTCGTTCAATTCTAAATTTATTTTTTTCTCGTGTCCACCCGTACATTCTTGCCGTTCTTGAATACTGCTTCTGCTACTTATTATAGCACCGATATGACATGCACTTTTTTTGTGATAAATGTTACTGCGAAGCAAAAGGGAGATGACCATAATGAGGTGCAATAAAAAACGAGTAGTATAGTATTACAAGAAGCGTCGCTTCTATCCAATCGGCTGAAATACTCTTTTTTATCGAGCAAAAAAAGGCGTCACTACTGCGCCGAGGAAAGAAAAACTATCGTTGTGGGACGGGAGGTACAGCAATGGCACTGGAAGGCTTACTATCTCCGGAAGGTAAGGATAGAATTGGAACTCGAAGACGTCTTTATTCATACTTTACATCAGCACAAAAATATTGATTGAGGATGCTGACAACAAATAAATGGAGAGTACCTCACAGGCCACGTAAAAAGCCGCATCGAGCAGGAAGCAGAGCTGCTAGTGATTGCGTTCTTCTTTCTCCTTGTGAAAGCCGAGATTGATCCCTTGAAATTTAATGCCCTGTTCCAACAGCTGTTTTGCCCGTGCCAGCAGCGGTTGTTCTTCTGTAAGAAAAATCTTTCTGTCATTCATAGTTGCACCGTTAAGACAGTTCACCGCCCGGAAGGCATCCACATCAAGTAACATTTCTACATAGCCCGTACCACTCGGACGCCTGGTCAACAAATCGGTCTTTAATTTTACCGATTCGACCGCGCCAATCTGGTCGAAAATATTTTTTAGCTTCTCCGTGGTGATATTGGCCGGCAGGTTCTCGACAATGATCTTCATGTTCTTTTACGCCTCCTGAAGTATCGGGGTAATGAGAAAAGCTTTATAATCCCGTGGAACAGCTGAGCACGGGCCTTTTTGTTAGTATAACAGAAAAAATGACAATGTGTGTTGCCGAAAAAATGTATTAGAAATAACCATACAAAAAAATGGCGGCTCCCCAGGTCCAAACGAACGATATGGTGATTTCCTAAATGAGACAGCCATTACATTCTGCCAGCCAAGTAGTCCAAGGGCATATTAGCAACATACGGCTGGGAAAGAGGCTCCTGAGAAACATTTTTCGGCTTGTCTTCACCTGGCTAATACGCTATTATGACTTCCGTGAAAACATGCCATGTGTGCAAAAAGGAACTGTCAATCGGCAGGAGTGTGGGCAGAAAGGATACCTGCCCCTCCTGCGGCACCGATCTCCGCTGCTGCCTGAACTGCACCTTTTTTGATCCAGCCGCCTCGAAACAATGCCGGGAGCCTGTTGCAGACCTGGTGAAAGACAAGTCCAAGTCGAATTTCTGTGAATTTTTTACATTCTCGGAACGAACAGCTTCGAGCCGAACGCAGACAGCATCCGACCAGGCGCGCACAATGCTTGATGACCTTTTCAAAAAAAAATAACCAGATCGATTACGGGAATGATAAAGTTCGATAAGAAAAATATCGCCGGCTTCGCGGTGGCCGGGCTTGTTCTGGGCGGGATCGTCTACCTGCTGTATGCGTACGGCCTCATCGATTATTTTACCGACCGGCAACGATTGGTGAACGTTATCAACAAGCATCGGGCGTATGCAGCGTTCATATTCATCGGTCTTCAGACGCTGCAAGTCATTGCCGCGCCCGTCCCCGGAGAAGTGACGGGCTTTGTCGGCGGGGTGTTTTTTGGCGCCGGCTGGGGGATCCTGTACTCGACGATCGGCCTTACCCTCGGCTCGTGGATTGCCTTTGTGCTCGCCCGCCTGGCTGGCCGTCCGCTGGTTCAAATGGTCGTGAACCCGGATACAATCAAACGGTATGATTATGTCATGAAGCACAAAGGCCTGTTCCTGGCCTTTCTCATGTTTCTGATCCCCGGATTTCCCAAGGACATTCTCTGTTACCTGCTTGGACTGGGGCACATGAGCCAGCGTGACTTTCTTCTCGTCTCTACCTCAGGCAGGCTTCTCGGTACGACGCTCTTGACTCTCGGGGGGGCGTTATTCCGGAGCAGGCGCTATGGGGCGCTGTTCATGCTTGTTGGCATCAGCATTTTTTTCATTTTGCTCACGATGGTCTATCGCGAGACCATCGAACGATGGTTTCGGCGGCTGCGGGCTGCCCAGCTCCTCAGCCGCCGTACTGACCGCGCCCGGCTGAAAAAGAACAAGCAAGAATAAAAGTCAAACGCCCTTTTTTGTTTTGTCCCTTCTGTCGGGATGAATGCCGCTCAAACGGTCCTTATATCGTTTGTTGATGATGGCACAAACTTCCTCCGGCTCATCCACGATATGCATGAGGTCGATGTCTTCAGCGTTGATGGCCCCCATGTCGAGAAGCGAATTTTTCATCCAATCTATCATTCCCTGCCAATAGTCCCTGCCCACCAGGACGACAGGGAAGCTCCTGATCTTTTTCGTCTGGATCAGCGTAAGCGCCTCGAACAATTCGTCCATCGTGCCAAAACCGCCGGGGAAGATAACGTATGCTACCGCGTATTTCACAAACATAAGCTTGCGCACGAAAAAGTAGCGGAAATCCACCTGGATGTCCTGAAAATTGTTCGAGGTTTGCTCCATGGGCAATTCGATGTTGAGGCCAACCGAAGTGCCGTTTGCGTTTTGCGCGCCTTTGTTGGCAGCCTCCATGATGCCGGGGCCTCCTCCGGAAATCACGGCAAAGCCGTCCTTGGCCAGATGTTCGGAGACTTTCAGGCACTTGTTGTAATAGGGAGAGCCGGGCTTTAACCGGGCGCTTCCAAAGATGGTTACGGCCGGTCCGATATTGTTCAGGGCCTCGAAGCCCTCCACCAATTCGGCCATGATCCTGAACACGCGCCAGGTGTCGGATTTTGCAAGATCTTCCATTTGTTCTTTCTCCTCCAGAAATAAAAAAGTAAAAAATGCAGCGAATCATCCTGTGCTTTCGTTGGTAAATGTGAAACAAAAAAGCCGACTGACTGCTCTAACGCACCGCGCTCCGCTCCTTTCGGGCAGGACGCCATGTCGAGGGCTCAGTTATCTGAGTACTCTTCGCGATAGATTTGGATAAAGGCGGTAAGCAGCGTCACGATGAGAGGACCGAAGAGAATGCCCAGTACGCCGTAGACTTGCAAGCCCCCGAGGATAGAGATAAAAAGGAAAAAAGCGGGAATGTCGGTCTTCCGTCCTATAATCAGAGGCTTGAGGAAATTATCAGGCAAACTAACCAAGAGCGTGCCCCAGACGGCGAGGAAAATGGCCGACAATGTCGAATTCTGCAGGTAGAGGTAGAGCGCGCCGGGAATCCAGACAAGCGCAGCTCCCCCGATAGGAAAGAGCGCAAAGACGGCGGCGAGTGCACCCCAGAATACGAAGAAAGGCACGCCGAATAAGGCGAACCCGATGCCGGTCATAAGCCCCTGGAGAAGGGCGATCAGGAAAACGCCGTTAATGACGGCGGTGAATGTATCGTGAAATTTTCGCGCGATCGCCTGCTTTTGGTCGTGCGTAAAGGGCAGGAGGTCCGTCACCGACCGGTAATAGGATTCGCCGTTCCTGAAGAAAAAAAAGAGGGTTACGAGCATGATCAGCAGATTGACGACCAGAAGGAGCAGGTTTTTCAAAATACCGCCGATCTGGGAAGCCATGCCGGAGGAGAACTCTCTGAGTCCATTAATGATGAGGCCCTTTACATCGACGTCAGCGAAAAAGGGAAAAGCCAGCACCTTTTCGAGTACGGGGCCGGCGAACCTGCCCCATGCATCAGCCAACTTGCCGGATTGAACGAGTTCCGATGCCCACTGGTAGAGGCCGACGGCCTGCGCTGCAAGCACCGAGAGCATCGCCACCGCGGGTCCGACCACCAAAAGCACGGTGGCAGCCGTCATAACGCCCGCGGAAAGTCCGGTCCTGCCGTGCAAAGCCTGCGTCAGCCGTTTGTAAGCGGGATTAAGGGCCAGGGAGATGATGGCTGCCCAGAGGAAGGCCGAAAAGAACGGCGCAAGGAGACGCGCCCCCTGGTAGATGAGGAAAATGAGAACGGAAAAGAATGCCAGGGCAAAAAGATGCTTGCGATTGAGGATGGGAGGAGGAGTATCGCTCTTCAAACGTTCTCCTTGGACCCGGACGGGCGGCGAAAGCCGACCATTTTCGAAGCCAGCTTGATCGCCTCAAGCAGGCTCGCGGGGTCGGCACAGCCTTTGCCCGCGATATCGTAGGCAGTGCCATGGTCCACCGACGTGCGGATAATGGGCAGGCCCACCGTGACGTTCACGGCATTGCCGAAGGCGAGCATCTTGAGCGGTGCGAGGCCCTGGTCGTGGTACATGGCGACGACGATATCGAAGTGGTTATTGAGCGCCTTATAGAACAGCGTGTCTGCGGGCATAGGGTCGCTCGCGTGAATGCCCTCTGTTCGGGCCTTGATCACGGCAGGCAAGATCACGTCCCACTCTTCGGAACCGAACAACCCGCCTTCTCCGGCATGAGGGTTGAGTGCAGCTACGCCGATACGGGGGTTATCAATGCCGAAGGACCGCATGGCCCCATGAGCAAGACGAAAGGTCGTGAGCAAACCGGGAACGGTGATCTGGCGCGGCACCTCTTTGAGGGCAACATGGATAGTCGCCAGGATCACCCGTAAACCGCCGCCAACAAAAAGCATGCCGTAGTTTTTCGCGTGCGTCAAGTCGGCAAGAAGCTCGGTATGGCCCGCGTAATGATGCCCCGCGGCATTCATCATCTCTTTGTTGATCGGAGCAGTCACCATGGCGTCCGCACCGCCGCTCAACGTGAACGCAACGGCTTTTTTGATATACTCTACAACCGACCTGCCGGACACAGCATCGGGAGCACCCCATTTATGGCTCGGGAGGTTCACCATCTTGAGGTCGAAGACATCGAGTTTGCCAGGGGAGGGATCGGCATCTGCAAGCGAAGTCAGCGATCTTACCGAGATCGAAAGCCTCAGTTCATCGATCAGCTTTTTCATGACGCCGGCATCGCCCACAACGACGGGTCTGCACAGCGAGAACAGTTCGCCGCTGTCGATCACTTTTGCAATGATCTCCGGTCCGATCCCTGCCGGGTCGCCCATGGTTATGACTATGCGCGGTTTTTTGTCCATGATCGCCCGTCGTGTTCCCGCCTGGTCTCAGCCGTTATCCGATATAGGTCCGCGGCATTCGCCTTCTGAACCGTCTTCCGCGCGGGAAGTGCAAGCACTTCCAGGCTTATGCTTTTTACCGTGAACAGGAGTGTAATGCTGTCCCCTGTTTTTATTTCTTTTGCGGGTTTAGCTTCGTGATCGTTTACCAATACGCCCCCTGCCTCGCACATGTCTCTCGCCACAGACCTTCGCTTCACGAGACGGCAGGTTTTCAGAAAAAGATCAACACGCACAAAACAAGTATAACGCAAAACATGCGGAATAACAACGCCAAAGGTCTCATCGCAGGAGTAGACTGAGGCAAGATTACCCTGTGAATCTTTGCAAAAGAAAGTCCGCCTCCCTGATGATTTCCAGATAATGGCCAAGGACAGCGGATTGCGCACCCTTAATATATTCGCGAAGCTCTGGGGATAAATCGGGGGGGAGCTCATGTTCATCGAGGATGCGGACGGCCATTCGGGCATCGACAAGAATATCGACAGCCAGATCGCGCCAGACAAATTCATGGCGAGTAAGAGAAATGCTGTCGGCGATGTTGAAATAATAGAGAGCACAGTCAGAGTGATTCCATCGCCACGTGTACAGTGTATATGGCCGGTCCGCCCAGTATATCGCATAGGTGATATCGCCGACACGCAGCGGTATGTCGGCGACGAAATATTCCCGGTCCAGGACGTAGCGTAAGATTCCAAGGCCGTCACTGAGGTGAATCAAATGACAAGGGTACTCATGGACAGCGCCGGAAAGCAGGATTTTCTTTTCAATACAGTAGTTGCCGCCCGACGAGACCATAATGCTCCAGAAAGAAAGATGTTGACAGCTGAGGAGACAAGCGGCTTATTGCTCGGCGAGACTTTGAGGGCCACTGTCGGTTGAAGGAAATCCTACTGGGCGGACTTGCTCCTCAAATAGGGGACATATTTTCGTCCACTTCTAAAATGTGGACGTTCAGCCAGTTGCTGAGAAAAAGCATGACGTCCATGGCACGCGACCCATCCCCCTGGTCAAACTGGTCCTTAAGTGCCTTCGCCCGCCTGGCCAGGTCATTATGAACTTCGCGTGAGCTTCGCGCTCGGGATAGCCGTATTGGAGAAATAGCTTCTCTTCCGCGTCGAAGTGATACTTCGTGTACTCAACGAGCTCTGACAAAATGGAGCCGAGTGCATCTGTTCCTTTGCCGTTCTTCATGGCGTCGTACATCTCGTTGATGAGATGGATGAGTTCTTTATGCTGCTCGTCGAGTTCATCTATATGAACCGAATAAAATGAATTCCATTTTATGAGTTCCATGCAACTACTCCCAGTTTTTCATTCACTGTATGCACTTTTTCTTCATTCCTGGATAGTCTTTACAGCAGCCTCAATTCTCCGGATCACCTTGTCTTTACCCATGACTTCAATCACTTCGAAAATCCCCGGGCTCACGGTACCTCCCGTGAGGGCTACCCGCACAGGCTGGGCAAGCTTGCCCAGCTTGATGCCTTTTTCGGCCACCAGGGCGCTGAAAACTTTTTCTATCTCGCTGTGAATGAACGGTTCAACTGATTTCAACCGTCCTGTCAGCTCGGCAAGAAGCGGCGCTACCTCCGGCGTCAACTGCTTTGCTTTAGCTTTTTCGTCCATGGTGATTTGATCGACGATGAACGGCAGGGCGCCGGTCTTCATCTCAACGAGGGTATGACTTCGTTCGGTCAGTATTGCCACGAGTTTTTTAAACCACGCGAGGTCGGGCTCGGCGCCGGGCTTCACGATCCCGTCTTTTTTAAGGAGGTCGAGCACCAGCTGGGCGAGCCTGCCGTGGTCGGCCTGTTGAATGTAATGATGGTTCAGCCAGAGAAGCTTTTCGGGGTTGAAGACCGAGGGAGCTTTGCCCACGTTCTCGAGAGCGAACGTATCGATGAGTTCCTGCCTTGAGAAGATCTCCTGGTCCCCATGGGACCAGCCGAGGCGCGCCAGATAATTCACGAGCGCCTCGGGCAGATACCCCAGGTCGATGTATTCGGTAACGGCCGTAGCGCCGTGGCGTTTTGAGAGTTTGGTCTTGTCCGGGCCGAGGATCATCGGCAGGTGGGCGAACTGCGGCGGCTCGTACCCGAAGGCTTGGTAGAGCTGTATTTGGCGCGGCGTATTGTTCAGATGGTCGTCTCCACGGATGACGTGGGAGATCTTCATGGTTACGTCATCTACAACAACGGCAAAGTTATAGGTCGGGAGCCCGTCGGAGCGCAGGATGATCAGATCGTCAAGCTGCTGGTTCTCGAAGGTGACCGCTCCCCGGATCAGGTCCCGCACGATGGTTTGGCCTTCATCGGACGAAAGAAAACGGACCGCAGGTGTTCGACCCGGTACCGGGGCCGTGAGTGACCTGCACTTGCGATCGTACTTGGGCGGTCTGCCGGAAGCCATGGCCTCTTTCCTGCGCGCTTCAAGCTCCTCGGGGGTGCAGTAACAGTAGTATGCCTTGCCTTCCTTCATAAGCTTGTCGACATGTGCGCGGTAGATGTCCATCCGGTCGGTCTGGCGGAACGGGCCCTCATCCCAGTCCAGGCCGAGCCATTTCATGCCGTCGAGAATGATCTTGATGGATTCATCCGTGGACCGCGTCTGGTCCGTGTCCTCTATTCTCAGCATAAATGTTCCGCCAAGATGGCGGGCGAACAGCCAGTTGAAGAGCGCTGTCCGTACGCCGCCGATGTGCAGGGCGCCGGTAGGGCTCGGAGCAAAACGAACTCGAACGTTGCTTGTGGTGCTCATTGTGCAATTAGCTCCTTAGAGAGAATACGAATTTGCCAGCAAGTGCCTATTATAACAAATTATGTGCATAATCAAAAGAAAATTCAGGACAAGTCCTGTCCCGTGGGAATGCTGCATCTCACGCTCTAAGGCTCTGTAAGGAAAGAAGGTTTTCGCTGATAAAAATACTCCAAGACCGAACAATAAACTCTCTAAACCATGCATTTGATTCTGAACTTGCTTCAGTGCCATTTGACAAAACAGGAAGCCTTCGCTATCATTGAAGCGTGTAAAGTTGTAATTTGAGGTAGAGAGGTATCGCGCAAAGGCTAATGTCTCGGCGATGAAAAAATAAAAGGCTTTTTTCGGAGGTGAAGCATGGATATCAAGGTACTGACGACAGAGCCGGTTGTAGAGATAGACGGGGTAAAGTATCATCACCATCCGAACGGAGGCGGGATGGTCGCTGAAAACGCACACGTTGCCGATTCCGTATATGTCGGCCCCTTTGCCAAGATCTGCGGACACTGCAAGCTGAGCGGCGAAGCCTTCGTATTCGGGAATGCCTGGATCTTTGACAAGGCCGACGTGTCGGGACGAGCCGAGATCTTCGGAAATGCACGGGTCTTCGGTAACTCCAAAGTAACGGGTGATGCGAAGATCTACGGGTTTGCCGGGGTTTATGGAGAAGCTGTTATCGGTGGATTTGCTGAAGTGTTTGACAGGGCAGAGGTTGGCGGGAACGCTCGGGTCATAGGGAACGCACGAGTCGGCGGAGAAAAAAAAGTCCTGGGAGAGGCCAGTATGGATAAGAAAGTAGCATGAGTACGTTGTCATAGTAAATTCGCGACCCCGAATCTCCTGATTTCATGTTTGCGGGAAGCGCGAATTTACCTGAGAAGAGGAAAATAGAAAGGGGACGGTTCAATGAACCGCCCCCTTTTTTTTGTGTCATATCAGCTTGTTTATACTTTGAAGGGATTAACAAACAGAAGGATCATGACTACGACGAGCGTGTAGATGGCCAACGACTCGATCAGGGCCAGACCCACGATCATGGTGGTCATGATTTTTCCCGATGCCTCGGGGTTGCGCGCGATGCCCTCAACCGCCCGGCCGATGCCGAGGCCCATGCCGATGCCGGTGCCGAGGGCCGCGATGCCGATACCGATGGCCGAAGCAGCGGCGACGGTGCCGAAGAACGAAAGCTTGGCCGCATCAGGGGTTGCTGCCGCCTCTGCTGCAAAGGCTGCGGATGCTACGAGCATGAGGCCGATAACGAGAAGCATGATTGCAGTGATTTTCTTCATTAGTTGTCTCCTTTCCTTAAAATTTAAAAAGATATTGACCGGATATCACCGGAGCACTACCACCCGGGTACTTCCTGCATCGAGAAGGAATAGATGTTGCCCGGGGTTAAAAGCTTAATGATGCTCTCCACCGATGTGCGCTTCTTCGATCGAACCGGCAAGATAGAGCATTGTCAAAAGCGCGAACACGCCTGCTTGCACGAAGGCTACCAGGAGACCGAGACCGAGAATAGGTATCTGTAAAAAATAAGGGAATAAAAAGAACAATACGAGAAGCAATATGTGCTTAGCGATCATGTTTCCGAAAAGACGAATGGAAAGCGAGAGAATTCTGGCCACATGACTGATGCTTTCGATGATGAACATCAATGGTGCAAGAACCCACATCGGGCCGAAAAAGTGCTTAATGTACCCAAGGCCGTGCCGCTTGACTCCGATATAGTGGGTTGCAAAAAACGCAACGAGTGCCAAGGCAAGGGTGGTGTTGATATTCGCTGTCGGCGAATCCAGACCCGGGACCAGGCCCTGTAGGTTGCACACAAGAATAAAAAGGAATAATGTGCCGATCAGACTCAGATAGTGCTTTCCCTCAGGTCCCATGATCTCTACTACATAGTTCTCTAGGCCGCCCACGACAGTCTCCATGAAGTTCTGAACGCCCGTAGGCGCTGACTTCTTGAGGGTCAATCGCGCTGCGACCGAAAGCCCGATAAGGATCGCCATGGCCAGCCATGAATATATAACCTGCACGGGAATATTACGAGTTCCATGAAAAAATAAAGGCCCCTCCATGTCCATGGCAAAAACTCCTTTTGAAATAGTTTAAGATTACAAAAAAATCTACAGGAACGCCCGTTCTTTGTCAAGAAAAAATCGGACGCGACTTATAAAAAATCCTAATAATCTTATATACTTTTGCTAATAAAATGCAGTAAAGGCCTTAGCCGAGAGTGTTGCATCGAGAGGGGAAAAAGGGCGCCGCACAAAAAATCAGGCGATTTCAGAAGATGAGATTGATATTATTAGGCAGCGTGTTCCGCTGCGATACCGACGATCTGCGAGGAGCAAAAATGAGCCCATTCGCCTAGACCGTCAGAATTTCTTTTTCCTTATGCACGAGAAGCTCATCGATCTTCTTGATATGATTGTCCGTCGTTTTCTGAATCTCGTCCTGCAGTTTTTTGATCTCGTCCTCGGAAACGTGGGTTTCCTTATCCTTACTCTTTTTTTTGATTTCGTCGTTCACGTCCCTGCGGATATTCCGGACGGCAACTTTCGCGTCTTCGGCCAGCTTCTTCGCGTGCTTCACGATCTGCTGTCTGCGTTCTTCGGTCAGCTGGGGTATCGTGAGGCGGATGATCTTGCCGTCATTTGAAGGGGTGAGTCCCACATCGGATTTCAGAATGGCCTTCTCGATCTCGCCGAGCATCTTTGCTTCCCAGGGCTGTATGGTGATCTGCCGCGGGTCGGGCACTCCCATATTCGCCACCTGGCTGAGCTGCGTGGGTGTGCCGTAGTAATCCACCATGATGCCGTCAAGCATGCCGAGCGACGCCCTGCCGGTCCGGAGGGTTGTAAATTCCTTTCTCAGGACTTCCAGGG
>JAJXTW010000222.1 GCA_021783455.1 Nitrospirota bacterium
AAAAGTATTGCGGGAGGCCCGAATCAGGCCTCAGTTGTAGCCGGCATCACTGTCGCCGGCACAATTTCCGGAAAGGAGGATTCCCATGAAGGAAGATATCCCGTCGGCCTCATCAATGCAAAATTATGATTACGAAAACGACCAACATGTTTTTGCCATTGACAGTCTCGTGCATGAACTCGGTATCCCCGCCGAGGAAGTAAACAGGTCCTACCGTGAAATATTGGAAGAATTTAAAAATGATATCTCGGTGAGAGCTTTTCTTCCCACCCTTGTCAGCATGGGCGTTAAAGAGCGATTGGCAAGTTCTTGCTAAAACAATCTGCGCTGAAAGAAGTGCTGCCGCCAGATTCGTCTAACCCATTCCGAACATCTTCTTATTCTGTTTCGCCCATCCTCGCAAAGAACCACACTGTTTCGCTACTGCAATATGCCGTCCTCTTCTCATCCTCGCGGACAGTTTTCTCTTTCTTTCGCATTCGGGAAAATAGGAAAAGCTTTCGTCTGACAGTCTAGCCGAGGAGCCTCATTTCTTAACACAAACTTCACCTGACGTTCACACTCCTGTAACAACGGCAGTGTATGATCCGTTCAATGCTTTTGTGTGACTTTCATATTCACACCAATTTTTCGGACGGATCTCTGGGAATGGGGAAGACAATCGACCTTTTCGGCCAGGCGGGTTTTGACGTTATCGCCATTACAGACCACGTGGTGAACGGCGACAACGTGATGGGCAAATTCGCACAACGCTTCAATCTGTCTATACGGGGGGACAACTTTGATGAATACCTCCAGGCGGTCCGGACCGAAGCGGAGCGGGCATGGGAGAAATACGGAATGCTCGTGATCCCCGGCGTTGAAATCAGCAAGAATTACCTGTCGAAAGACGAATCCGCCCATCTTCTTCTGCTGGATATTAAAGAATTCGTGCCGGCCTGTATGAACTACGATGAAATATTTCTCGAAGCAAAGCGCCAGGATACCCTGACCGTCGCTTGTCATCCTCATCATACGCCGGACATGATGAACCCCGACACGCTCTTTCTCTGGAACAACCGCGACAAATATGCGAAATACATCGATGCATGGGAGATTGCGAACCGGGACGACGTGTTCAACGTGATCAGCCTGAAAAAATATCCCTATATCGCCAACAGCGATTTTCACAAGGCCCGGCACCTGTACTCCTGGAAAACGCTTTTGAACTGCGACAAGAACGTCGAATCAGTGAAAAACTGCATTCGACACAACAAGGGAGTCGCAATTACGCTCTTTAGGAATTGAACGATGACCGATTGTTTGAAAAAACAGCATTACAACAAAGGAGAAACCACATGAATGTATTTATACTATGTGCGGGAATCTCAATCGCAGGGATCATACTTTACCTGCTGCAGGTTGGAGCAACGTATTCACTTATCAGGAAAAAGAAAGGAGACGGCCAAACCGCAATTGAGGAGATGACTTATTCTCCGCCGGTCTCGATCCTGAAACCGCTCAAGGGCCTTGACGACAACCTTTTCGACAACCTGGCAAGCTTCTGTAATCAAAACTATCGTTCCTATGAAATTCTTTTTTGCCTTCAGGACTTCAACGATCCGGCCTACAAAGTAGCCAAAAAGGTTCAGGATAAATTCCCCGGCAGAAATATTTCCCTCGTCGTAGAAAAGTGCACTATCGGCCTCAACCCCAAAGTCAACAACCTTATCCCTGCCTACCGAAAAGCCTCTCATCCCTACGTTCTGATAAGCGACAGCAATGTCATGGTCGATGAGAACTACCTCCGGGAGCTCATGCGGCATACCGCTGACCCTTCGGTTGGACTCGTCAGCAACCTCATCCGCGGAATCGGAGGGCGCAGTCTCGGCGCGATCTTTGAAAACCTGCACCTTAACTCGTTCATCATCAGCAGCGTCAGCTTCCTCGACCGGTTTTTAGGAATGCCCTGTGTGATCGGCAAGTCCATGCTTATGAAAAAGGTGGATTTGGAAGCGCTCGGAGGGCTGGCAGCTTTCAAGAATATTCTTGCAGAGGATTTTATTATCGGCAGAGAGATGCAGCGGAGCGGCAAAAAAGTGGTCCTGTCCAATTACGTGGTCAGCAACGTGAACGAGTATTGGGGAGTAAAGCGGTTCCTGAACCGCCACACGAGGTGGGGAAAGCTCAGATGGAAGATCGGCGGAGTAAAGTATCTGTCCGAACTGCTGGCCAATCCGGTATTTGTCGCCACGCTGCCGGTCCTGTTCAGGGGGCCGTCGCGTGAAACGCTCTCTTTTGCAGCCTCCGTGGGTCTTGTAAAGGTGCTTGGTGACTACCTGATCGGGAGAGCGATAGATACATCACCAGGAACAACGTACAACCATAAACAATCGTCGCTCATCTACCTCCTGTCTCCGATCAAGGACATTCTGATCGGAATTCTGTGGTTTGTGCCGCTCCTGAGTTCAACGGTAGTTTGGCGGGGAAACCGGTATTTGATAGGACAGGATTCACGGTTGTCACCCTGCCCTGAAACCGGAGTATGGTCCTGGGGCTATCGCATTACTGACAGCATTCGGGCCCGGGTAGCTTAACATATAGTTCAGAGTGCATGGTTTACTTTTGTATCCTGTACTCTGTACTCGATATTTTTTTAAGGAGGCATGATGAATCAAACAGAACCAAACAGGGTCTTCAACCTGAACGTTGATTTTAAACACCCGCTGCAAAATAAGCTTTTTTCGCTGGTCAAAGGGCCGATAGAACATGTCCTGGCTTTTCCCCGGTTGAACAAGGTCTATGATGCTGTGAGCAAGCTCGATGACAACCGGCCGTTCCCGGAAAAGATCCTGGGACAGCTGGGCGTATCCTATGATCTTGCGGAAGAGGACCTTGTCCGGATTGCGGCGATCAAAGGTCCTGTGATCGTCGTGGCGAACCATCCTTTCGGAGGCATCGAAACCGCCATCCTGGCATCGGTCCTCCGGAAGATACGAGGCGATGTCAAGTTCATGGCCAATTACCTGCTGAACGCAATTCCGGATATTCGGGATTTACTGATCACCGTAAACCCCTTCAAAGGAACGAAATCAATTCGCGACAACATCAAACCAATCAGGGAATCCATTCAGTGGGTGCAGGACGGCGGGATGCTTGTGGTTTTTCCCGCGGGCGCGGTCTCTCATTTCGATTTGCAGAAAGGCACGATCACTGATCCTGACTGGAGCCATAGCGTCGCCCGCATCATCCGAAAGACCGGTGCGCCGGTGCTTCCAATGTTCTTCCAGGGAACGAACAGCGCGGCCTTTTATATGGCGGGCATGGTTCATCCCTTCCTGCGCACGGCCATGCTGCCGAATGAGCTGCTGAACAAGGGACAGAAAGAGATTAAAATGCGCGTCGGAGACCTCATTCCCTCCAGGAAGCTCGCGTCGTTTAAACTTGATGTTGACATGACGGCTTATTTGAGGCTTCGCACGTATATCCTGGAGCACCGAGGCGCCCAGCCGAAGGTCCCGGGCATTGCGGCCTTTATTCATAAGGCCAAACGGGATGCCTATGGCGCGATTATGCCCCCCCAGAACGAAGAGGTGATGGCGGAAGAAATCCATCGATTGCCGTCGAGCCAGATACTCCACGAAAACGGCGAGCAGCTCGTGATCCAGGCTACGGCCGATCAGATACCTCATATCCTGCTTGAGATCGGCAGGTTGCGCGAGATCACCTTTCGCGCCGTGGGAGAGGGGACCGGAAAAGCAGCTGACATCGATCGGTTCGACCATACCTATATGCACTTGTTCATCTGGAACCGTGAAAAAAATCAAGTGGTCGGCGCCTACCGTCTCGGCAGGACCGACGAAATATTGAAAAAGCAAGGCGTACGCGGGCTTTATACGAATACCCTCTTCCGCTATCAGCCGACATTGTTTGCCCGGCTCGGTCCGGCCCTGGAAATGGGGCGTTCGTTCATACGGCTCGAATATCAGAAATCCTTTGCTCCGCTCCTGCTCCTGTGGAAAGGAATCGGCAGGTTCGTTGTCGATAACCCGCAGTATAAAACATTATTCGGACCGGTGAGCATCACCGACGAATACCATGCCCTGTCGAAACAACTCATGGTAGGCTACCTGAAAAAAGCCAGGTACCAGGATGATTTGGCCGGATTCGTGAAGCCAAGGAAGCCGCTTCAATCGAAATCGCTCAAGGGCTGGGACATCGATGCCGCCGCCCATCTCCTGAAGGACGATGTCGACGACCTGTCGGACCTGATTTCCTGCGTGGAAAAAGACCGAAAGGGGGTCCCGGTCCTGCTGAAGCAGTATCTCAAGCTCGGCGGCATGATCGCAGGTTTCAATGTGGACCCGGCCTTTGGAAATGTGCTTGACGGCCTGATCATGGTCGACCTGACGAAGACCGAGCCGCGGATGCTGGACCGGTACCTCGGGAAGGACGGTTGCCGCCAATTCCTGGCCTATCACGAAGCCCTGGACCGGGAGCGGCATGCAACCTGCGCCTGAGATCACGGGAAACGAAAACACGCGCGCATCGTCGATGCCGGATCAGGCAAAGCGAATTCCTTCGTTGTTGAACAAATTGTTCCTCCTCATCCCGATCGGGGTAGCCGGGAACATCATCTTTTTATTCGTCTTCACCGATCATGAGATGTTTGGTTCCGTCAGGCGGTTTTCGCCCGCATATTTCTGCATTGCGCTCTTCCTGAGCCTTGTCCCCTGGTTTACGGGCTCGCTCAGAATGTTCCTCTGGAGCAGGTTTCTTGGTAAGGCTGTGCGATATCGTGACATGTTCCATATTGCACTAGGGGCGGAACTCGGAGCCGCGGTCAGTCCGCC
>JAJXTW010000223.1 GCA_021783455.1 Nitrospirota bacterium
GGAAGGTTATAGGTTGAAAGGGATCGTTTCCTATCAGCGGAAGAACTTCCCCGAAGCGATCAACGCGTTGCAGAACGCCGTCAAGCTGCATCCTAATCTGGAGGGATATTATTTCCTCGGTCTCAGCCTTTTCAACCAGGGAGAACTGGAAAATGCCTTGAGCCAATTCCGCCAGATTCTCGACAAGGTCCCGGCCTTTCACCAGGCGCGTCTCGTTACCGGAATCATCCTTCTGAAGCAGAACCGTCTTGATGATGCGATCTCTGAAATGACAAGGCTTGTTGAAGCAGACGGGAAAAATGCCCTGGCACACAACATACTCGGTAGTGCCTACATGGCAAAGGGTATGTATGAACAGGGGATGCAAGAACTTGATACGGCAACGGAACTGGATCCCAAACTTGTCGATGCCCATTTGAGAAAAGGACTGTTCCGGCTCAGCCAGGGAAGAAACAGTGAGGTGGAAACCGAGCTTGCAACCGCAGTCAGGGTTGCCCCTGAAATCCTCAATACGCGACTCATTCTAGCTTCCTTTTACCAGCATCGGAACAACTACGTCAAGGCCTTGGCCACGCTCAGAGAGGGTTTGACCGGCAAGAAGGGGGATGCCCTGCTCTATGCCGGCATGGCACGGCTCATGTTTGCCGCTAATAGGCCGGCCGAGGCGATTCACTTCCTGCAGCAGTCAAAACAAATCAATCCCCGCTTGGTTGGGCCCTTTTTCACCCTTGCCGATTATTACGTCGGGAATGGCGATGTGGACAAGGCCTTGAGCGAGTATTCCGCAGTGCTGAATATTGAGCCGGCCAATATCAAGGCAATGGTGCGGATGGCGGCACTTTTGGAATCGGCGGGGCGTGAGAACGAGGCAATGACTTTTTATCTCAAGGCAAAGGAGACGAGGGACCCCATGGCGTATCTGGCGCTTGCCGGGCATTTCGAGAGAAAGGCAGATCTCGTTGGGGCCATTTCCGTGCTCGATGAAGCGGCCCGGTATGTACCGCGTTCGCCGGTTATCCTGGAAAAGAAAGCGCACCTGTGCCTGAAGGGCAAACAGTATAAAGAAGCGCTGAAAATCTCCGACGACATCGCGACGATCTCGCCGGAACGCGGAATTACTCTGAAAGTGACCACCCTGCTGGTAATGAACGATCTGCCCGAGGCCAAGAAATGTGCCCAGCAGGCCATTGCTCTCAATCCTGATTCTTCGTCCGGCAATCTGCTGCTGGCCTCCGTGTATCAGGCACAGAACGATCCCAAACGTGCCATTGCAGAGGTGCAAAAAGGGCTCGCGCGGGATGGCGGCAATCTTCAGACCGCGCTTGTTCTGGCCGAACTCCATGCCAAGGCCGGCAACTATTCCCAGGCCATAGCAACCTGCGACGACATACTGCGGAAGCG
Source organism: Nitrospirota bacterium (assembly GCA_021783455.1). GTDB lineage: Bacteria > Nitrospirota > UBA9217 > UBA9217 > UBA9217 > JAJYKN01. The sequence goes on from JAJXTW010000223.1 coordinate 1,402, forward strand.
CCCCGATTTTGCCCCTGCCTATTTTGCCCAGGGAACATTTTACGCGGCGCAGGGCAACAAAAAGAAAGCCATAAACAAGTACCGGGCAGCCCTGGCCATATCCGGCAACTTTACGGCCGCACTCAATAATCTCGCCTACCTGTATGCAGACGGCAAAGGTAACGGGGAAGAGGCTGTCCAGCTGGCAAAAAGCGCCCTCTCCCTGGAACCGCATAATTCAGGAATAATGGATACTCTCGGATACGCCTACCTGAACAACGGCCAATTGCAGGAGGCACGCAGGATCCTGGAAAAAACGTCGGCACTGCTGCCCGACAATCCGACAGTACACTACCATCTTGCCCTTGTTCATCGGGCGCAGGGAGAGAACAGGCAGGCAGTTGCGCAGTTGCAACAGGCTCTGCGATCAGGAGATTTTCCCGAGTCGCATCTGGCGAAGAATCTGATGACCGAGCTCAACGGGCGTTAACCCACACCTGATTCATTGATGCTGGAGCATCCCATGGACCTGAACAAGAGACTCATTCTGCTTGTCATATCCGACATCATCTCGGCGCTCCTGGCCTTGTCGGCAGCGGTTCTTTATCGGTTCCGGAAGGTGCCGTCAGTAGATGACATCCAGAACTTCGGCACGACGCGGATCGTGGGATTTGTGCTGATAGTCGTGTTCTTCTCGTACCTTGTGGAAATTTACCGGAACCACCGCGAGTTGCTCAATGAAGATATCGCCGTCAAGATCGGCTTTTCTCTGGGCGTCTCATGTGTCGTCTTTTCCTTCATCTCTTACTCAGCCCAGTCCGATCTGTTCGGCGGCGGGGTCCTGGTATGTGCCGTCCTCGTTTTCGGTACCCTCCAATTCCTCTGTCATGCTGTCTACCGGCTTTTTGTGAAATTCCAGGGTTTTGCCCGGCGGGTTCTTATCCTCGGAGTAGGGCCAGTGGCCAGCCACATGGGGGAGATCATCCCTGTCACTGACGAGAATTATGTGCTCTCCGGCTATGTAAACTGCTCGAATGAGGCGTCCCATGTGCCGGAGGCGACGGTTCTGGAAAATGCTGGCGGACTGTATGAAACGGTAAAGCGGGAAAAGGCGGATAAGATCGTGGTTTCTTTGTCGGAACGACGCGGCGTGTTTCCGCTCCAGGAGGTCATGGCCTGCAAGCTGGACGGTATCGAGGTAATTGATGCCCCGTCGTTTTATGAGCAGGTTACCGGAAAGCTCTTCCTGGAGGGTATCAACCCGAGCTGGATCATCTTTTCCGACGGATTCAAGGTCACGGCCCTGCGCAGAATAGTCAAAAGAGCCTTGGATGTGCTCCTTGCCATTTTCGGTATCATCCTGACACTCCCGCTTTTTCCGTTTATCGCCCTGGCTATAAGGCTCGATTCATCGGGACCGATCTTTTACCGGCAGCAGAGAGTGGGCGAAAAGGAAAAGAACTTCAATCTTTACAAGTTCAGGACCATGCGGGCGGATGCCGAAAACGGAACCGGAGCGGTCTGGGCCAAGGAGAAGGACGCGCGCGTGACCCGTGTGGGAGAGTTTTTCCGCAAAAGCCGTATCGACGAATTGCCCCAGTTTTTCAACATACTCCGCGGAGATATGAGTCTGGTTGGCCCCCGGCCGGAACGCCCCGAGTTTGTCGAAAAACTGAAAGAAATAATCCCCTATTACTCCGAACGGCATTTTGTCAAGCCCGGGGTCACCGGCTGGGCTCAAGTCCGCTACCCTTACGGAGCGTCGATCGAGGACGCCATGGAAAAGTTGCGTTATGACCTCTATTACATCAAGAACATCTCCCTGTCCTTCGACCTGATGATCATCCTTGAAACCATTAAAGTGGTCCTGTTCCGGCGCGGGGCAAGATAGCCCCCCGTGCCGTTGGCGGAGGGCGTGATGCGAGTTTGTCGCGCTCACTATCGAACATGCAGCCTTGGAAGCAATTCAAAACAAAGGAGAACGTAATGAATGCTCGGGTGTTGATAATTCTTTTGGGAGTGATGGTTTTTCCTGCCCTGGCACTGGCCGGAGACTATGTCATCGGTGACGGCGATGTCCTGGATGTATATGTCTGGGGTGTCAAGGAGCTGAATGTTTCGGTCAAGGTACGGCCCGACGGCAAGATCACCATCCCCGGTATTGGCGACGTAAAAGCGAGCGGCTACACGACCCCCGGGCTCCAGAAGAGCCTGGAGGAGAAGTTCAAGACGCTGGTGAAAAACCCCAACATCACGGTGACCGTCAAGGAGATCACCAACAGCAAGGTGTACCTCTATGGCGGCGGGGTCAAGTCAGGGGTCTATGACCTCAGTCGCCGTACGACGCTGTTGCAGCTGTTGTGCACCATCGGTGATGTCAAGGCGGCCGACCTGAAAAAATCCTATGTGCTGAGAGACGGCAAAAAAATCAAGGAAGGCTTCTACAAACTCTTCATCGGCGGCGACACCAGCGAGGACATGGTCATCGAATCCAATGATTCGATTTATATTCCGCAGCGCGTTGCGGATCGGAATATCTATGTTCTCGGTGCCGTGATGACGCCGAGATTCATCGAGTATCGGGACGGGATCACTGTTCTGGAGGCGATTTTGGAAGCAGGCGGTTTCAACAAGTTCGCCAAGCAGAACGACACGACCATCCTGCGCAAGGAGGGAGACCGGGATGTGACGATACCGGTAAGGGCAAAGGACCTGTGGAATAATGGCGACCTGAGCCAGAACATAAAACTCAAGCCGAGCGATTACGTGATTGTCAAGGAAGGCATCTTTTGACAGGAGCGCATACCTACCGAAGGAACCGGGAAAGACATTCTCTATTGCGGGGTGAATATATGACTAACACATCTGAGTTCGACTATAAAAAATATCTGCAGTTGATCGGCAAGCACAAGTATCAATTCGTGATCGTTGCGCTTGTGATCATGACCGTAGTGGTTATTTCCAGCTTTTTCCTGCCCAAGCGGTATGAGGCAAAATGTACCGTTTTTATCGAAAAGAGCGTCATCAGCGACCTTGTAAAGGGTATAGCGGTATCGCCATCCTTCGAGGACAAGATCAAGGTATTGGCCTATGCCATAAAAAGCCGATCCTTGCTGCTAAAGGTCTTCAACGATCTCGACCTGAATGCCGGCAAGCAGAGTGACGCACAATTGGAGAATATGATCAAGGAGTTTCAGGACAGGACGGATATCAAGCTGAAAGATAAGGAGGGGCTGTTCATGATCTCCTTTGTCGACAAGGACCCGCGTCTTGCCCGCGATTACGTCAACGCACTGGTTCGCCGCTACATCGAAGAGAACCTTTCGTCCAAACGGCAGGATTCATACGATGCCACCAAGTTCCTCGGTGAACAGATCTCCACGGTCAAGCAGAAGTTCGAAGAAGCCGAGGCAAAGCTGAACAGCTTCAAGAGAGAAAAGAGCGCTCTTC
>JAJXTW010000224.1 GCA_021783455.1 Nitrospirota bacterium
AGAAACCGAGCAATCCGACGCCGTCAACCCATTTATTATAGTCCCGGCCGGACAGGTAAAAGCCGTTGACATTTTTCAACCGGCCCTCCCTCGCGTGGCATTCTCCGCAGGCAAGCGCATCCTTTTTGGGAGCCACCATATGGGTGATCGGCCAGTAGGAATAGGTCTCGATAAAGCCGAATTGTCCGCTATAGGGTTTCTTGAACTCCTTCATCCCGTATGCGATCGCTTTTTTCATATTGAAATTTCCCCAGAACGCCGCGTCATCAGCGCCCCAGAGATGGGTGTAGACGAGCGTGTTGTTGACCTTGTCATATTGCTGTTTTGTATGCATGCGCTTGAACGGCCAGATGCGCGATTTTGGATCGCTGTAGGAGCCGTTGAAGTGGTTGATCTCGATCGGCTGTTTCGAGGGGTCGAACTTCGTGTCGATGGTGGTATAGTGCATCTGGCCGTCGAACCAGGCATAGTACGGCACGACGTTCTCCGCGTACTTGAAGGTGCCCTTGATGGACCAGTAGGTTTCACGTTTCCCGCCATTGCCCTGGACATAGTCTTCAATCGTATAGCCCTTGCCGTTTTTCGTCCTGCCTGCGGTGCTCCAGTCCCAGTCCGTCTTGGTGGCAACGCCGCCCCGCGCGAACGAAGGGATATGGCAGGTCTCGCAGGCAACTTTATCCACGTGGCTGTTCAGCTTGAGGCCTTTCAAGGAAAGATTATTGTGCGGATAGGTCCCGTGGCAGGCCTCACAGGTTGTCACGTACCGGCGAAGACCGGCCTTGCCGATTCCCTTAATATCTTTGGCATGTACTGCGTAGCGGCTGCCTGTCCAGATATGGTTCTTTGTTACATGGCAGGCAGTGCAGGACAGATTGAGCCCGTCTTTTGCCATATGCACGTCAATGGACTTTGGCGGGTCGTTCAGTACGGAAGAAAGGTCGCCGTGCTTCACGTTGTCGCCGCCGCCGCCGTAGAAATGGCAGGACCCGCAATTCCGCCGTTTCGGCAGCCCCACATGCCGGGCCACGTTGCGCAGGTCAAGAGGCTTCTTAGCCTCCGACAGTATGGCGCAGGCCGCGTTCCCTTTCGTGGGCGGCAGCCGGTAATAGGTGCCCGTCGTATCGTGGCACACAAGGCAGTCGATCTTCGTCTGATCGGTAAAATCGAAATGGTCGTCTTTATACCCGTAGCTGGGATGGCACTCGGCGCACATGCCCTCGTTCCCCCGGGCATTGGTGCAGAAGTTATTCACGAGATATCGCTTGCCCAGGGTCTGGCCGGTTTCCGGGTCCTTGTAGGTCCACGTCCAGTGAATGTTCTTCATGAATTGTTTGCCTGCTTCCGTATGGCAGCTCAAGCAGGCCTTCGTCACTTCCGGGCCGGAAGTAAAGGGTTTTTTGAGGACCTTGAATTTCAGGTGATCGGCCGAGCCGCCGGACAGTGCGCCTGATATTTGAAGTGCCGGCGTTGGCAATGCATCCTTTGCTGCAACAGGGTATGCCGCGATCGACGCTGAAAACATTATAGCCCACATCCCCACAAATGTTTTTCCCATGATTAAACCCTCTGACTTTGCTTTCTTTTTAATTTGATGCATCCTTCTCCTTACGCCCGGCCTGGAGCACACTCACTGGTCTGTTGCGCTGCGCGGTGAGTGATTGCGCCCTTCCCTTTAAATGGTTAAAACAGCCCCCACGCCATCTTGGCCGCAATTGCGTAAAGTACGATGCCGATGACCTTCTTTACCTGATTTGCGTCGAGCTTCTTGTGCATGAGCCATGATCCCAGGATCGCGCCTGCGATTGATCCGACTGCGGCGAACGCCAGGAGGTTCCAGTTGATGCTGCCCATGGCCGCGTGACCGAAAAAGCCTGAGAGCGAGGCGAACACGACGATAAATGCCGTGGTGGCCGAGGCTTTCTTGGGATCGATGCCGAGCCAGACGAGTGCCGGGACAATGAAGTTTCCTCCGCCGACTCCCAAAAGTCCTCCGAGATACCCTGCGCCGATTCCGAGACCGATGCCGGTCTTGAGTTCTTTCCCGCCCGATGCCTCTCCCTTCTCTTTCTTTTTCGGCTTGTAAAACAGCATCATCGATGCCGCGAAAATAAGAAAGAGCACGAAGAGCAGAATAAGCACATTCTTCGGAAAGTACCGCGTCGAGTATGCTCCCAGGGGAGAAAAGAGAACTGCGAGAAGGATGATCGGAATAGCCGTGCGGAACAAGACGAGCTTGTAGCGGATATAGTTGGCCGAAGCAAAGGTCATGCTGATGGCGTTCAAGAGCAGGCCTATTGCCATGGCCTCGGTAAGCGGCACGCCAAGCCAGTAAAAGGTGGGGATTACGATGAAGGCCGAGCCCACCCCTGCGATGGTGAGCACGGTGGTGAAGACAAAGACGAGGACGGCAGCTGCTGCATTGATGGTAAGCATGATAGGTCTCCTTTTTTGCCATACCGTACCCGCGCAGAACTGCCCGCCTTAAGGAGGGCAAAGAGCGCAGAGAAAAAGACCTCTCTCAAGAACAGAGAAAACCTTTATTCTCTGCGACCTCCGCTGTAAGCTTTTTTTCTGCTCGCTGGGTACGAGAGGCTTCCCTATTTCCCGTGTTCAGCGCAGGGAATGCAAAGAAGCCGACCGTCAGGAGCCTTTGTCAGTTTGTCGGTGAACACCGCTTCACCGCATTTCGCGCAGCGCTTGACCTCAAAGTTCCCGCTTCCCTTCTTTGTATCCTTATGGAATACAGCGCTGATATTCAGGAAATCGGCCTCGGGAAGCCCCAGTACCCGATCTACAAGAGGATCGGTAACCGCGGCTGGAATATCCTGCGGAGGCACCCCCTTTTTCCTTTCCTGTACAAAAGGCGAATTGAGGGCTTTTTCGAAGAACTCGGGTTTCAGAGAAACCCGGACGGCTTTCCCGGTCTTCACGTCAATAAGCGTGAAGGCCATTTTGCTGTAATAGAGCTTCTGGATATTCGCCTTGCCATAGGTGCATCCTGTGGCGGTCATGATCCCGTCCAGGAAACATCCGGCAGCATGTCCTTTGCCCGTTTCCGATTCCACGAAGAGCTCCTTATCTTTTGACCTTTCAACGCCGAGCGCCTTCATGGCCGCGAGGCCGGCCCTCAGGCCCATCGGCATGGCCGGGCATTTGTGGCCGTGAAACTTCATTGCAGTGTCAAAATACTCACTAAATTCTTTCATGGCGGACCTCCGTTGTGATGAGTTGAGTTTACTTTACATTGAACCCCGCAACCTCAATGGAGCTACCAGCCGTTCCACCAGCAGCGGCAAATGAGGGAAAAACGTTTTTTAATTCTCACGTTTGGTTGTCTCATAATCTACTCCGGCGATCATGCTTTTCTTTTGCCTTGTCCACAACACGGCGGACATCGCCGAGACATCACCGCCCGAGCGGATGAGTAGTTCCGCAGTTGCAACCGCCCTTTTTCTTTTCATTCACGATTTTTTCCAGAATGGTCGACGTGCCCTTGTTGTCCAGCACATCTTTGATGATGTCTTCTTCGGAATATCCAAAACAGTAGCAGATTCGATCCTTCTCCACTTCACACCTCATAACGATGCCGGCCCTTTTACTCTGCAATATTCAACAGAAAAGTATTTTTTCCGGAAATACCGCGCCACGTTTACCAGTCCGATCAGGACAGGCACTTCGACAAGAGGGCCGATGACTGCCGCAAAGGCAGCCCCGGAATTGATCCCGAATACGGCAACGGCGACCGCAATGGCGAGCTCGAAATTGTTGCTCGCGGCGGTGAAGGAAAGCGTTGCGGTCTTCGGGTAATCCGCCCCGATCTTCTTCCCGAGGTAGAACGAGACCAGGAACATAACCACAAAATAGATCAGCAGCGGCACCGCGATGCGCAGCACGTCAAGGGGAAGCTTGACGATATAGTTGCCCTTGAGCGAAAACATGACGATGATCGTGAAGAGCAGCGAGATAAGTGTGATCGGGCTTATCTTTGGAATGAATACCTTCTCATACCATTCTCTGCCTTTGATTTGTATCATGCTGAACCGGGTGACAATCCCGGCAATAAAAGGAATGCCTAAATAAATGAAGACACTTTGTGCGATCTGCTCGATCGTCACCTTGACGACAACCCCTTTCAGTCCGAACCAGACCGGAAGCACGGTAATGAAGAGGTAGGCGTAAACGGAAAAGAAAAGCACCTGGAAGATCGAATTAAAGGCCACAAGACCGGCCGCATATTCGGGATCGCCGCAGGCAAGGTCGTTCCAGACGATGACCATGGCAATGCACCGGGCGAGGCCGATCATGATGAGACCGACCATGTATTCGGGATAGGACCGAAGGAAGATGATGGCGAGGGCGAACATGAGCATGGGTCCGATGACCCAGTTTTGAACGAGCGAAAGGCCCAGGACCTTTTTGTTCCTGAACACCTCGCCCAGTTCTTCATACTTGACCTTGGCAAGGGGCGGGTACATCATAAGGATAAGACCGATGGCAATGGGGATGTTGGTCGTGCCGGCCTGAAAGCTGTTGATGAAGGCTTCCGTGCCCTGGATGAAATACCCGATGCCGACTCCGAATGCCATTGCAGCAAATATCCAGAGCGTGAGGAACCGGTCGACAAAAGAGAGTTTTTTTTTCGTAGCTTCAGACATCGCTCATCTCCCCTGCTGATTGAGGTCATTATTATGCAAGCGGCGCCTGCCCAAGAACTGCAGAGAACGGCTTATCGGTTAAACGCAGCATCGTTTTTTTCCGGAATTGACAACGATCTTGTCACCCTCTTCTTTGCTTGTCAG
>JAJXTW010000225.1 GCA_021783455.1 Nitrospirota bacterium
CAACTCCCCAGCTGGTTCCAAATCAAGAAAGAGTATAGCCGTTTTTGCCGCGGCTTAGCTACTTTCTACAATATAGCAAGCTCTGCTGTCGCCGTTTCCCTTGCCGGGCCCCTCAGTGTTCAGGTTCAGGGCAACGCCTTTATGCGTTGCAAGCACCCCGGTCGCAGCCGGTTTCGCTGCCGCGAAAATATGGGCAACATGGATCGGGTGACTTGGCTTGCTTTGTTTTTTTGCCCCGGTTCCTATCCGAGGAGTCGCCGGCCTGTCCGCCCCGTCCACCTTAAAGAACGCGACCGAGCTCTGGAGCTGCTCGGCCTGGGACGCGAGCTCTTCCGCCGTCGATGACATCTCCTCCGCCCCCCCTGCGTTCTGCTGGATCACCTGATTGAGCTGCTGGATCGCGTTATTGATCTGGTCCGCGCCCGAGTTTTGCTCTTTGCTGGCCGCGCTGATTTCCTGGACCAGTTCCGCCGTCTTCTGGATGTCAGGAACGAGCTTCGCGAGCATGGACCCCGCCCGCTCGGCAACGTCAACGCTCGAGCCGGACAGCTTGCTGATCTCGCCTGCCGCCTTCTGGCTCCGCTCCGCGAGCTTCCGCACTTCGGCGGCAACCACGGCAAACCCCTTGCCGTGCTCGCCGGCCCGGGCGGCCTCGATGGCGGCATTCAGGGCAAGCAGGTTCGTCTGGCGCGCGATCTCTTCTATAATCGATATCCTCGACGCAATGTCCTTCATGGCAGCCACTGCCTCGGCCACGGCCTTTCCGCTCTCCGCGGCATCGGCTGCGGATTTGAGGGCGATCTGCTCGGTCTCCCGGGCGTTATCGGAGTTCTGCTTGATCGTGGCGTTCATCTCTTCCACCGATGCCGATGCTTCTTCGGCCGACGCCGCCTGCTCCGTGGTGCCCTGGGACATCTGTTCAGCCGAGGCCGAGAGCTGCTGGCTCCCGGACGCTACATTGTCCGCGGCAGTCTTGACATCGGCAACGACTCCCCGGAGCCCTTCTACCATATGCCGCATGGCGCTCAGGAGCATCCCTGTTTCATCGTTGCTTCCGGCCTCGATATTTATCCGCAGGTCGCCGTGGGACAGGTCGCTTGCCGCCTTCATGGCCTTGCTGATCGGCTGCGTAATGCTGCGGGCAATGATCAGTGACAGAACAATAACAGCAGCGACCGTCATCAGGAGCGTGAGCAGCAGCGCCGCCCTCTTGCTGTGCATCCCGCTGATTTCCCGTTCCTTGCTGACTGCGAAGCTTTTTTTCTGCTCTTTCATGAGTTCGAGTAAGGAGCTCCGCACCTCCCTCCACTTCGGCGTTTCGGTATGTATCAGCAATGCCGCCGCTTCTTCTTTTTTGCCTGATGAGGCCAGGTTCTGGGCCTCCTGCTTCAGTACATGGTCCTCTGCCCAGAGGGCACTGATCTTCTTTATGCGCTCCTGCATCGATGCGGGCGCGAGACGCAGTGCGTCCTCCGTCGTTTCGATGAAGTTTTTGTGTGCAACCTCATAGTTTTGTTTTGCCGTCTCATCATTGGGATTGATCATGACATTTCGGGTCGCCTGGCCCGTCTGCAGACCCTCGGCATACAGCGTGTTCAGATCGACCAGGAGCTCGATATCAGTATCCACCATGGTCACAATCGCATTTTCAGCGCTCCGGCTCTGAAGAAAAGCGAAAAAACCAATGGTGCTCATGCCGATGATAATGATCCCGATGAGGAGATTCAACTTGTTTCCGATTTTCATGTCCTTAAACATTACTACCCTCCTTTTCGTTGTGCAAAATTTAAGCTCTTGAAGATTATCTGCGTTGTAATGCAGTCTCCTTGTTTTCTTCGTTCTGGTCTTTTTTTTAAGATGGCTCGCCTCCCCTGGTCAGCTGCGCTTCCTGCTGTTCGACCAACCGGAGGAGCCTCGGAATATCGAGGATCAGCGCCACGGTCCCGCTTCCCAGGATCGTTGCGCCCGAGATGCCGTCCACCTGGCGGTAAAACCGGCCGAGGGACTTGATGACCGTCTGGTGCTCTCCGACCACCGTGTCCACGACCATGCCGACCCGCCTGCCTTCCACATTCGTTATCACGATCTGTTCGAAGCCGGGCGGCGTGCCGCTCACCATGAAGTGTTCCCGAAGACGGATATAGGGGACAAGCTGCCCGCGCACGTGCGCCAGATGCCGTCCATGCGTTGCCTTCGACGCTTCCCGTGTGAGCTCAACGCACTCTTCAACAAGCGACAGCGGGAAAATAAAATATTCCATCCCGATCCTGGTCAGGAAACCGTCGATAATGGCGAGCGTGAGCGGCAGCTTGAGCATGATTGCCGTGCCCGCTCCCTTTCGGCTGTTGATTTCGATCGTGCCCCGCAGACCGTCGATCGTTCGTTTCACGATATCCAGCCCGACCCCCCTGCCCGACACATTCGTCACCTCTTTTGCCGTGGAAAAGCCCGCCGTAAAGACGAGCCTTTCTATCTCACTGTCCGAGAGTTCCTCGCCGTAGGCGATGAGGCCGCGCTCCTCGGCCCTGGCGCGGATGGCGTCCCGGTCCATGCCCGCTCCGTCATCGCTGATCTTGATCTCCACAAAGGCGCCGGAGTGGACTGCCGACAGGGAGATCGTCCCCCCGCGCGGCTTCCCTGCGGATTCCCTGGCGTCAGGACGCTCAATCCCGTGATCGATACTGTTGCGGACGAGATGGACCAGCGGTTCGCCCAGCCGCTCGATGACCGTTTTGTCCAGTTCGGTCTCTGCGCCGTCAGTCATGAGCACGACCTCTTTCCCCAGCTCATGACTGAGGTCCCTCACGAGGCGCTTAAACCTGCTGAACGTCGACCCGATGGGCAGCATGCGGATGCTCATGGTGCGGTCGCGAAGGCTTCCGGTGAGCCGCTCGAGTTCTTCGGCAACGGCAAGGAACTGCGGGATGCCCTGGGAAAGGGCGGTCTGACTGAGCCGCGCCTGGACCGTGACGAGCTCGCCGACGAGAGCCACGAGGTCGTCAAGCTTTTCCGTTGCGACCCGTATGCTTGCTTCTGCCTCCGGGGCCTGACTCACCGGCCCATGCTGCGCCCCGAGGTGATTGTCTGCGGCCTGACCATCGTCCCTCTTGGAGCGAATCCTGTTGAATGATGCGATGATGTCGCGGCCGGCGGCCGCGTCCGCCTTCCCACCCCGGTAATAGACGTCGAACATCGCCTTGATCCGGTCGCGGGCAGCGAGGGTCAGGTCGATGATGTCCTGGTTGACGGCGATGGTTCCCTTCCGCACCAGGTCGAAAAACGTTTCGATCTCATGGGCGAACGCCTCGACGTCGCTCATGCCGCATGCTGCGCCGGAGCCCTTGATCGTATGCAGCGCCCTGAAGGCCCGGCCGATCTGTCCATCGTCTCCGGGAGATTTCTCGATTTCAAGCATGGCGCTCTCAAGCTCGACAATGAGTTCGTAGGCCTCTTCCCGGAAATACTCGCGCAGCCGCAGGGCCATACGCTCCGGTGATTCGTCCTCAAAATTTTCTCGCGGCTCTCCCATCGTCCTTCTCCTTCACTTGTCAAGTTTGCCCGCTCGCAGAGCCTGAACAAAGTCATGCACCAGCCGACCGTCGAACTGACTCCCCGAACAGGCGATAAGTTCGGCTGTCGCCGCGGCCTGATCTGACGCAGAGCGGTATGGTCTGTTGGACAGCATGGAATCGTAGGCGTCGGCGACGGCGATGATCCGAGCGCACAAGGGAATGTCTTCCCCGGCCAGTCCGGCAGGATAGCCGCTGCCGTCGTAGTTTTCGTGGTGGTGCAGAATTGCCGGCAGAAGGGCTTCAAACTGTTTCAGCGGGCTGAGGATGTCTACCCCTTTTTGCGCGTGGCTCCTGATGACGCTCCTTTCTTCATCGCTCAGATCTCCTTTTTTCGACAGGATGGCATCGCTGATGCCGATCTTGCCGATATCGTGAAGCAGCGCTGCCGCCCCGATATTTTCAATGCTGAACTCGTCGAAACCCAACCTCGTCGCGATCAGGCGGCAATGGCCGCTGACCCGCTTGCTGTGGCCATAGGTCCAGGGATCTTTCGTTTCTACTGCCCGTGAAAGGGACGCAAGGACGGAAAAATGCATGAGCTCGAGCTCCTCGGTTTTCTCCTTGATCTTCAGCTCCAGGCCGGCCATCACTTCCTGTCTCTGCTGTTCCAGCGCCTTCTTCCGGCGCACGTAATCGATCGATCTGAGCATCTCTTCGATCCGAAAAGGTTTGCGGATGAAGTCGGCCGCCCCTGTTTTGAGCGATTCGACGGCCAGATCAATATCCGGATTGCCCGTCATGATCACGAAATCCAGGCCGGGATCCAGCTTCGCCATCTGCTGCATGAGATCGATACCTCTCATCGGGCCGAGGAAATTGTCGACGAACGCTATTTGGAAGGTGTCCTCGCGTGCGCACCGCATCGCCTCGTCAGGTCCCGGCGCTGTTTTGACGTAGCAACCCATATCCTCGAGCGCCATGGACAGCGGCTCCAACAGTCGTACTTCATCGTCCACCAGAAGTATTCTCGCATCCAATGCCATAGAGTTCCTCAACGATTGTGCAGGGGAAGAACGTGTCGTTACCGCTGGAGTAATAGCAAGGGCAATGCCAGGAACTAACCATCTGATTGTACGACAGAAGTGCTGCGGGAAGTCAGGTGAATCAGGGACAGGTTGTACTACATCAGGGACAGGTTGTCACGAAGATGCTGCGGTATAAACGGGGAGCGTGATCGTAAAAGTT
>JAJXTW010000018.1 GCA_021783455.1 Nitrospirota bacterium
GGGTAAGCTCTTGGTTCATGGCCCGCAGCTCATGGCAGTTGCTGTTAGCTATGAGCTATCAGCTACGAGCTGCTCGACTTCTTATACTGCGTGATCTTGAGGCCCGACTCTTTCAGCATCTCGGCAGCGAGCGCATCGGGATAACCGTCCTCGAAGACAACGTGCCTGACGCCGGCGTTGATGATCATCTTGGCGCAGATGCCGCAGGGCTGGTTCGTGCAGTAGAGCGTCGCGCCGTCGATGTTCGTCCCGTGCTTGGCCGCCTGGATGATGGCGTTCTGCTCGGCGTGAAGCCCGCGGCAGATCTCGTGCCGCTCGCCCGAGGGGATGCCCATCTGCTCGCGCAAACAGCCGCGGTCCAGGCAGTGTGCGATGCCCGACGGCGTGCCGTTGTAGCCCGTGGCAAGGATGTTCTTGTCCTTCACGAGCACGGCGCCCACCTGTCTGCGGAGGCACGTGGCGCGCTTCTTCACCAGGTGCGCGATCTCCATGAAATATTCGTCCCACGAGGGACGGGTATGGTTAGTCATGATTCACCTTCTGCCACTGAGGCGCCGAGACACAGAGGAGACGCCTAAGAATTTCTCCGGAGCAACTTTTCTTTTTTGTTACCAGCATAAAGCACGGTAAAAGCTCTTCGCCACCTGTTTGCTTTCTCCGTGCCTCCGTGTCTCCGTGGCAAACCTAAACCCGCGCCTACTCCGTCGCGAACATCGGGAACTTGGAGCAGAACGCCTTGGTCCTCTCCTTGATCCCGGCAAGCGTTTCCGGGGCATGGCCGTTGGCCAGCGCATCGCAGATAAGGTCGCCGATGATCTTCATCTCGGGTTCGCGCATACCGCGGGTGGTCACGATGGGCGTGCCGAGCCGGATGCCGCTTGTCGTGACCGGCGGCTTCTGGTCAAAGGGGATGCTGTTCTTGTTCACCGTGATGCCCGCGGCGTCGAGCCACGTTTCGGCGTCCTTGCCCGTGATGTTCTTGGGAGACAGGTCCACGAGCATAAGGTGGTTTTCCGTTGTCCCGGAGACGATGCGGAAACCGTCCTCGGTCAGCCGCTTGGCCAGGGCCTGGGCGTTCTTCTTCACCTGGCGCTGGTAGTCCTTGAACCCGGGAGCGAGCGCTTCCTTGAACGAGACGGCCTTGGCCGCGATCACGTGCACGAGCGGCCCGCCCTGGATGCCCGGGAAGATGACCTTGTCCACGGCCTTGGCGAATTTTTCCTTGCACATGATCATGCCGCCGCGGGGGCCGCGCAGGGTCTTGTGCGTGGTCGTGGTAACGAAATCCGCAAAGGGCGCCGGGTTCGGGTGCTCTCCTGCCGCGACGAGGCCGGCGATGTGCGCGATATCGGCCATGAGGTATGCGCCCACCTTGTCCGCGATCTTCCGGAACCGGGCGAAATCAAGGATCCGCGAATAGGCGCTGTAGCCGCACACGATCATCTTGGGCTTGTGCTCCATGGCCAGGCGCTCAATTTCGTCGTAATTGAGGAGTTCGGTTTTTTTGTCAACCCCGTAGGAAAAAGACTGGTAGAGCTGGCCCGAGAAGCTGACGCTTGCCCCGTGGGTCAAATGTCCGCCGTGCGGCAGGCCCATGCCGAGGATCGTGTCCCCGGGCTTCAGCACGCTGAAGTAGACCGCCATATTGGCGGATGAACCGGAGTGGGGCTGCACGTTCACGTGTTCGGCGCCGAAGAGCTGCTTCGCGCGCTCGATGGCCAGCGTTTCCACGACGTCGGCGAACTGGCACCCGCCGTAGTACCGGCGGTTCGGGTAGCCTTCCGCGTACTTGTTCGTGAACACCGAGCCCTGCGCTTCGAGCACGGCGTTGCTCACGTAATTCTCCGACGCGATCAGGACGATCTTGGAGAGCTCGCGCTCCTCCTCGCCCTTGATCGCGTTGTAAACCTCGGGGTCTGTTTCTTTCAGCTCTGACATGACGGTATCCTTATGATCTAAAAGAGTATTGAACCACAGAGCATTTAACCACGGATGAACACGGGTGCGGCTTTGCCGCACACACGGGAAAGATTCTAAGGTTTTAAAACCGAGACTCTTGATTCTATCCGTGTGGCGCAGCCCTGCGTGAGCGAAGCTCCCGTGGTTATCGCTGCCGTTCTACTTGTTTATGGATTTTTCAATCTCGTGTATCTTGTCGAGCCGCTTCTGGTGCCTGCCCCCAGCGAACTGCGTATCAAGCCAGGTCTTCACGATCTCCAGGGCCACGCCCTTGCCGATGACCCGCTCGCCCATGACGAGGACGTTCGCGTCGTTGTGCTCCCGGCTCATCTGGGCCGTGAAATGGTCGTGGCAGAGCGCGGCGCGCACGTTGGGGAACCGGTTCGCCACGATCGACATGCCGATGCCCGTGCCGCAGATCAGGATGCCGCGGTCCATGGCGCCCTTTGCAACGGCCTCGGAGACCTTGGCCCCGAAATCGGGGTAGTCCACGGACTCCTTGGCCGCGGGCCCCATGTCGGAGACCTGGATGTTCGCCACGGTCTTGATGAATTTCAGTATTTCTTCCTTTAGTTCAAACCCGCCGTGGTCGCAGCCGATTGCCAGTTTCATGCAAAAACCCGCCTTTCCGGAGAGTGTGATATTAACATCTCAGCTGTTTTTGTGTCAAGGAAAATACCAGTACAAAGGGCGGACAGGAGCGGGCTGCGGCTCCCTGCAGAGCATCCCTGCCCCCTGCTGCGGAGCGCGCCAATCAATCCCTCTGAAAACCAGCGGTCTGTGGAACGGGGTTATTTCCGCGAAGGTGCGTCTGCAGGCGCGTCCCCCGGCTTCGGGCAATCCTTCTCCCACGAAGCAGGATCATCGAGCGATTCGAGGTGGGTTATCACTTCAATATTCGGCAGCGCGCAGCGGATATCGGTCTCTATCCGGTCCGCAAGCTGGTGGCCCCTCTGGACCATCCAGGAGCCCGGAACAAGCACATGGAGCGACACGAAGCGGCTGGAGCCGGCCTGGCGCGTGCGCAGATCGTGGTATTCGATGCCGTCCTGCCTGAGCCGGTCCAGGATGTCGCGGACGACCTTCTGCTCCTCAACCGGAAGCGCCGTGTCCATCAATCCCGATACGGAGTCCCGCACGATGCCTACGCCGGACCATACAATATTGCCTGCCACGACCAGGGCGACGATCGGGTCGAGTCTCTGCCACCCGGTCAGGGCCACAGCGCCGACGCCAAGCAGCACGCCCGCCGATGTCCAGACGTCGGTCAGCAGATGATGGGCATTGGCCTTGAGCGTTATGGACTGATACTGCTTGGCGGCGCGCAGCAGGACGAGCGCAACGCCGAGGTTCACAAGGGATGCGGCAACGGACACCACAAGCCCCAGCCCGATCTGCTCCAGGGGCCGGGGATGCATGAGCCGTGCGGCGGCCGCGACGGCGATGCTCACTGCGGCGATCAGGATCAGCGTACCTTCGACGCCGCTTGAAAAATATTCAGCCTTGCCGTGGCCGTAGGCGTGGTCGCTATCGGCCGGGCGCGCGGCGATCGTCAGCATCGCAAGCGCCATGAGGGCGCCGACGAGATTGACCCCCGATTCCAGCGCGTCCGACAGCAGCCCCACGGAGTCCGTGAGCAGGTAGGCCGCGGTCTTGAGCCCGATGGTGATGATGGCGGCGGCGATCGAGAGCCAGGCGAATTTTGTGAGAAAGGAACGGTTCATCATAAGGCACGCTGTGCTACTATAACACAGGATCCAGGAGTCGGAACAGAAAGAAATGCCCTCGTGCCCGGCGGTTCGGCAGGAATGCGGATTTCACACATACTCGTAATTGATCATGCTGAGCGCTGCAAGTGAAGCTGTCTCCGTACGCAGAATGTTCGGTCCCAGGCTGACCAGGTGAAAGCCCTTGCCCGTTGCCGTCTCTGCTTCAGCCGGCGAAAACCCGCCTTCGGGACCGATGAGAACAATGATCTTTTTCACTCCCGGATTGGCTCTCAGAACATTCCTGATCGGTTCTGTCCCCTCTTCCCAGGGGAGGAGAAGCAACGTCCGGGGTCCGGGGACCGGTGATGCAAGGTCAAGGGTCAAGGGGCCGGGGTCCGGGGAAGCGATAAAATCCCGGAATGAGCACATAGGTCCCACGCGCGGGATGTCGCTCCTGTTGCTCTGCATTGCCGCTTCCCTGGCGATCTTCTGCCACCGGCTGATGCGCTTTTCTTCGTCCTTGATCTTGACGATCGTCCGTTCCGTCACGACCGGCACGATATGCGAGACGCCGAGCTCCGTTGCCTTCTGCACGATGAAGTCCATCTTGTCCGACTTGGGAAGCCCCTGGCCGAGGGTGATGCGGGGATAAGCGGTCCCATGCGATCTTTGACTTACGATCTCTGTTCTGATCTCGGTTTTGGAAATAGCAATGATCTTCACAGCATAGTCCGTGCCTTTGCCGTCGCAGAGCACAAGCTCGTCTCCGGGCTTCATGCGCAGGACCGTTGCGATATGACGGACGTCCTCGCCGGAAAGAACGATCTGCGGGGCGGTGACTTGCTCGGGGGATATGAAAAATCGCGGGGGTCGGGGCATAAGGTCAGTTCAGAGTTCAGGGTTCAAAGTTCAGTGTTAGAGGAAAGGACGCAACGGTTTTAAACCAAGAACCTGTTTCAAGCCTTTCTTCGCGAGCTTGGCGCGCTCTGCGAGAGGCGCTTTTGATTTAGGTTTTGCGTCATCAGCTCTTCGGCTTCGGCCCTTCGGGCTTTCCCCGTCCGCCCCGCCTCCGCCTGCGCCGTTTCGGCCGCGCTTTTTTCTCTGCGCTTATCTGCCGTTCCTTCTCCTCAACAGGCGCGAGCGGGTTGGCTTTGACGTATTGCTTCCACCAGGCGCGAAGCTCCAGGCGCTCGCCGGTGACCTCGCTCGAAAACCGCAGGTATTCGAAGGCATCGGCGAACCCGGGCCGCCGCAGGAAGTAGCGGGGATGCTTCCCTTCCCGCTTCGCGAACCGCTGCTGGTTCCAGTACATGTCGCGCATGGGCAAGCCGACCTTCTTGGGGATCATCACGCGCTGGGCCTGTTCGGAAAGGACTTCCGTCACCGCGCGGGTCACGGCGTCAAGGGCCGGCGCGCCGGACTTCGAGAGCGCTTTCGCCTTTTCCTCGATGTACTGCCCGAACAGGAGCCCGAACAGGATATGGGGCTCGACCTTCCGGCCGGACTGCACGCAGGTATCGACCCACTCCAGGGCCTTGCCGATCCAGATGTGCGGAAAGCCGTCATCCTCCGTGTCGATCCACTCGTTCAAACGCGGGAAGATCACGCCGAAGAGGCCGGTCCTCCTGAGGAGCTGGTAGGTCTTCTCCCCCTCCCCGAGCAGGAACAGCTTCAGCACTTCTTCGTACATGCGGGCGGGCGAAGCGAGCGCCACCTTGTCCCGAAGCTCAAGCAGGGCTTGATAGGTGTTTTCCTCGATCTCGAACCCGAGGATCGCGGCAAAGCGCACCGCGCGCACCATGCGCACCGGGTCCTCGGTGAACCGGACCAGGGGATCGCCGATAATGCGGATGAGCCCGCTCTTCAAGTCGGCCATGCCGCCCACGTAGTCGATGACCGAGTAGTCCGCGATATTGTAGAACAGCGCGTTCACGGTGAAGTCGCGGCGAAGAGCGTCTTCCTCGGGCGTGCCGAACACGTTGTCCCGGAGAATCATGCCGCCCTCGGTCTTGAGCATGCGCGGAGGACGGGGTTTTACGACGATTGCCGGCGCCGCTGGGGCCCCGGGAGACAAGGGCTCCTGCGTCTCCGGCATGGCAGGCTGGGCAGCGGCTTCGGCTGCGGTTTGTTCGGGAAAGAGAGCAAGCGTTGTTTGTTCGGAAGGTGCCGCGTCCGGGACCTCGGGCTCTTCCGGGGCATTGGACCGGAACGTGGCCACTTCGATGATCTCGTCGTGGAAATGGATGTGCGCCAAACGAAAGCGCCTGCCGATAAGCCGGCAGGTGCGGAAGGCCTTCTTGACCTCGTTGGGCTTCGCGTCCGTGGCAATATCGAAGTCTTTGGGCTCCCGGCCGAGCAGGAGGTCGCGCACCCCTCCGCCCACGAGATAGGCATGGTATCCCTGCTCTTTCAAACGGTAGAGGACCCGGACTGCGTTCGGACTGATCCACTTGCGCGAAATGATGTGCTCGGAACGGGGGATGATCGTAGGATGAATACTCACGGGTTAGTATATTAGCACACCAAGGCCGGGAAGGTAAAGGGAGAAGTGCGCCAGGGGTTGTTAATTCTGCGCCGGGCCGGACCTGGAGCTGTTCTCAGCGCCTGCCGTCGCCATCGATGGTCCTGTAGTCCGCAAAGCTCTCCCTGGTGTACAGGCCGGGCATGGCATGGTCTCCTGCGGGAAAAACGAAATCGATTGACTTGATGCCCGGGTTTTCGGTAAGGGTATAGGTGACTTCGGCGAGATAATCCTGGGCCCCTGACGAGCCCATGCTCTCCGTCAGGTACTGATCGTTTTCGATTTGAACAAAAACCGTCTGCTGCTCGATTTTCCGCACTTTGATCCGGGGAAATTCCGTCTTCACGCCGTCGCCCTGGGCCCGGGCTGCTTCGGAATCCGCGACGACCTTATTCAGGGCAAAGACCAGCTTGCTCAGGTCATTTTTGATATAATGTATCTTCTTGCCGCGGACCAGCACCCCGGTGCTCCCTGCACGGTCCGTTTCCGCGTGCCAAATGTAGCTCTCATTGTAGACAACGGCTTCGTTTTTTCTGAGCATTGATATAACGACGAGAATCGCGCCGACAAATGTTATCGCAAGCAGCAAAGCAACAACAAGTTTCTTTGGCATGAAGCACCTCGATGGGAAATATCAGCTCGCAGCCGGCAGCTCATGGATTGAAGCTTTACTACGAGCCACGAGCTATGAGCGGGTCTTTCAGGATTACAGCAGTTTCAACTGCCCCCGGATCCCTTTTCTCTCCACTTCCTCGAAGATCCGGACCTTCCCGAACTCGCCGTCATACCCCGGAGCAATGTGAACGTTCCCCGCACGCATGCGCGAGATCGCTTCGCGGAGGAGCGGCGTGCTCGCCCGTTCGATGTCATCGAGCGGAACATCCAGCAGGATATTGAATTCGCTGCCGAGCTGCTCAAGCAGCGGGAAATAAACGCCTGCCACCTTTTTCGTGTTCACGCCGCATTTCAGGCCTTCGGCAATGATCTCCGGCAAAGGGATGATGGAGAAAAAGGAAGGCGCCCCTTCGGGCCGGTATCCGTGCTCCCGGTCAGCAAGCTTCTCGACCCTGTGCATTACGCCGATGGTCACTTTCTTGCCGCACAGTGGGCAGAGATAATCATACTGGATGGTTTCTTTCGGAGTCATGCTCACCCCGCAGTCGCGGTGGCCGTCATAATGATACTTCCCTTCTTCGGGAAAAAACTCGATCGTCCCGACGAATCCCTTCCGAGTCTTGATCGCTTCGATGACCGCTGGATACGAGACCTCCGTATCCAGGATATTCGCTTCCCGCCCGATCTTTGCCGCCGAATGCGCGTCGGAATTCGACACGAGCGTGATCCCATCGAGCGCCGAAAGCTGCCAGTTCATGAGCGGGTCGGACGACAGCCCGGTCTCGATGGCGAAAATATGGGGGGTCAGGTCTTCGTAGCATTCCTCAAGGGAATCGAAGCCCGAAGCAGCCCCGAACACGGAAAAGTGCGGGGTCCATGCATGGGCCGGAATAAGCAAAGCCTCAGGCGAAGCGTCGAGCGTCATCTGGAGCAGCTTCTTCGCATCAAGCCCCAGGATCGGCCTGCCGTCGGACTTGAGGTTCCCGATCTTGGAAAGCGCAAGATTGAGCCGCTCTACAGCAGCAAAGTCCGGAGCAAGGATCACGGAATGGACCTTCCGGGTCCTGTTGTTCTTGCTGTAAATGCAGCTGATCTCCGCGGACAGGATGAACGAGACATCGGCCTTGCACGAATCCGGGACGTCGTTAGACTGGAATTTCTTTCTGAGCCGAAACAGGCCGTTCCCAACAGGTTCGAGCTTTTCATCCAGCTCCTTGAGCCAGCCTGCATGGGTGAAGTCCCCTGTTGCGATAACCTGGATGCCCTTGAGCTGCGCCCATTTCCAGATGCCCTCAGGGCACATGTCTTTGCTCGTTGCGCGGGAGTAGTGGGAGTGAACGTGGAGGTCGGCGATAAAACGCATGGCGGATTATAGCACGATGGCATGGTAAAAAGCGTGAAATTAATATTCCTGTCATTCCTGCGAAGGCAGGAATCCAGTCCCGGGTTTTCCGCAGACTTTCCTCTCACACTGCCGTTAGAAATCAAGCGGGCTTTTCAGTTCTTTAATGGTTTTGCTCGGCACACAGTGGGTGTAGATCATTGTGGTACGCACGTCGGCATGCCCGAGCAGCGTCTGGATCGTGCGGATGTCGTAGTTCGCCTGCAGAAGATGCGTGGCAAAGGAATGTCGGAAGGTGTGGGAGGAAACTCGTTTGGTGAGTTTGGCTTTGCGGACCGCACGATACAACGGTTCCTGCACGTCCTTATCAGTCAAATGATACCGCCGCAGCTCCTTTTGCTCCTGCAGAAGGGTCAGCGTCTGCTGCGGGAAGAACCACTGCCAGATGAAGTCCTTCGCGGCGTTCCGGTATTTCTTCTCCAGCGCATCGTCCAGAAACACCCCTGCATATCCGACCTTCAAATCCTCGTCATGGAGCATCTTGATCCGTTCCATTTGTTCCAGCAGCTCGTGCATGATGGTCTGCGGAATCGGGACCGTGCGGGCCTTCTTTCCCTTCCCGTCCACGACCGTAAGCACCCCCTCGTCGAAATTGAAATTATGCACGCGAAGCTTCAGGCATTCGAACAGGCGCAGACCGCATCCGTAGAGGAGCTTCACGACCAGATTATAGGGATGCTGAAGATGGCGCAGGACCGAATCGACCTCCTGGCGCGTCAGAGAACCTATAGGGTCAGGTCTTTTGTGTTGACATTTAGCAACGGCTATGCTACCTTTGCTCCATGACCCGACCTCTTCGCATAGAATACGCCGGTGCTGTATATCATATAACCTCTCGCGGCAACGAAAAGAAGACCATCTTCAAAGACGAACAGGACCGCGAGAATTTCCTCAACACCCTTCAGCACGTCAACAAGCGTTATAACTGGCTGTGCCACGCCTACTGCCTCATGACCAACCACTACCATCTTTTGATCGAAACACCTGACGGCAACCTCTCCCTCGGCATGCGGCAGCTGAACGGCGTCTATACCCAGCTTTTTAACAGACGGCATAAAAGAAACGGTCACCTTTTCCAGGGAAGGTTCAAAGGCATCCTCATCCAGAAAGACAGCCATCTCCTCGAAGTCTGCCGGTACGTTGTTCTAAATCCCCTTCGTGCAGGGATGGTAGAAAGTCCCGAGCAGTGGAAATGGAGCAGCTACCGCGCAACCGCAGGCAAAACGAAACCCCACCCCAGCCTCACCACGGATTGGGTTCTCGGTCAATTCAGCGGTAAAAGAAGCAAGGCAGAACAAGAATACCGCCAATTCGTTAACCGGGGAATCGGGGAAAAAACGATCTGGCAGGAGGTGAAGGGGCAGGTCATATTGGGCGAAGACGAATTCGTAGACAGCCTCGTCGCTCACCTGAAGAAACACAAACATGTGCCCGAGATACCACGAAGCCAGCGGTACGCAAAC
The DNA here is from genome assembly GCA_021783455.1 of Nitrospirota bacterium. Lineage (GTDB taxonomy): Bacteria > Nitrospirota > UBA9217 > UBA9217 > UBA9217 > JAJYKN01. The sequence continues at coordinate 9,670 of JAJXTW010000018.1, forward strand.
CGGCCGCTGCTTGATAAAATCTTCAATGAGAGTATACTCAAGGACAGAAAAAAGCGAGACAAGAAGATGACAGAGGCTGTCGAGAAATACGGGTATAGGCAAAGCGAGATTGCCCGGCACCTAAGTCTGCACGTCTCTACCGTGAGCAACATTCTCCGCGCTAGAGGTTGACGCCATGACAAAAGACCTGACCCTATGAGTTTCTTATGCCACTCGTCGCAAAGCGGCTTTCAGCGCTTTCCGCTTGTCTTTAAGCCGCCACAAATCGTAGGTCGTCTGCAGATTGAGCCATGTTTGTGCCGTGGAGCCAAAGACCAATTCAAGCCGGAGGGCCATTTCAGGAATAACAGCGCCTTTTCCATTGAGAATCTTATACAATGTTTTTCGCGAAACGCCAAGCCGGTCTGCCGCATCAGCGACGGACATGCCTTTCGGCTCCAGACAGAGCCCTTTTATTAATTCTCCCGGATGGGCCGGGTTGTGCATTGTAGCCATGAGATACTCCTTAATGATAATCTTCGTAATTTACAGCGTGTGCGTTGCCATTTTCAAATCGGAACGTTACCCGCCAGTTTGCCTGAACAGTCACGGCCCAAGTATCGTTCCGTGTTCCCTTTAGTTTATGCAATTTTAACGCCGGCAATCTCATACCCTCTACCGTCGGTGCGGCGTCAAGGAGAGTGAGAATTAACCGGAGCTTAGCAGCGTGAATCGTCTGAATCCCCGAAACGCTTCCCGTGCGATAAAAGCGTTCAAGCTCCTTATGAGCAAATGAAGCGATCACGAGCAATTGTAACCTAATGGGTAACAACAGTCAAGCTTTTTCCAGTAATCGAATTAGTGCTATCCTTATGACCAGCGACAGCCGACCGTGCTTCGCCCCGGGCAGGTCAGCCGCGCGTCGCACGGTTGTTCAAACCAACCCATCTTTTAGAAAGGGGGGAACATGCTCCTATCGGACCCTCAGATCATCCTCGCAGTGCTTTTTGCCTTTCTCGGCCTGATTTTTCTTATCATTACCGTTGTTGGGATCAAGAAGAGGAAATTATTCGCTCCGGCAACGAGCTTCGTGACCGCGTTGCTGATGCTTTCCTTGTCCGCCCTGTTCGGCACCATAAGCATTGCCATCCAGGGGTACCACGCGTTGACAAGGGAGGAACTTGCTGCAACCGTAAAAGTTGAGCCCACCGGCGAACAGAAGTTCAATGCCCGGTTTTTGATGCCCGACGGCAGCGTGGAAATATTCTCTCTTGCCGGCGATCAGCTGTATGTTGACGCCCACATTCTCAAGTGGAAGCCGCTGGCAAACATCTTCGGGCTGCATACCTCCTATGAGCTCGATCGTGTGGCGGGGCGCTATGCAAGCCTGAACGATGAGACGACAAAGGTCCATACCGTGTATTCGCTGTCCAGGGACAAGCCCCTGAATATGTTCAATCTCCGGCAGAGGTTTGCCATGCTCAATCCCCTGCTGGATGCAGAGTATGGGTCCGCTACCTTTATCAACTCAAACAGCGCGGAGGAATTCAGGGTAATGGTTTCTACGACAGGACTGCTGATCAGAAAAGCCGACAAGGAACCCGGTCGATAGCTGATAGTGTCGCGGGTCGGGGAGAGCAGAGCTGGGCCCGAAATCTTATTCTCACGTGGCGTGCGGACACGTCGTTCACTATGCAACTCGAAATCATCACGCAACAACCGGCAACGAACAGGGGGCTGACGCCGCTCCTCTTTGTGCACGGCGCCTGCCACGGCGCCTGGTGCTGGGAGAATTTTCTGCCCTTCTTTGCCGAACGCGGATACGAGGCCCACGCATTAAGCCTCCGGGGCCACGGTTTAAGCGAGGGACGCGGGCGCATCCTCAGTATTCCGACGAGCGAGTACGTAGAGGATGTTACCGCGGCTGTCAACCGGATGTCGGCGCTGCCGGTCCTTATCGGACATTCCCTGGGCGGCTACGTGGTCCAGAAGTACCTCGAAACGCGCGTTGCGCGGGCCGCTGTTTTGCTGGCTTCTGTTCCTGCGAGCGGGTCCCTCAACATGCTCCTGCGTCTCACCATCCGCCATCCGTGGCGTATGCTTAAATTTCACGCGACCCGGAGCGCCTACTCCCTCGTTAAAACGCCGACGCTCGCGCGCGAGGCCCTCTTCTCACCCGCCCTGCCGCCGGAGACGCTCGACCGGCACTTCGCACGGCTTCAGGACGAATCCTATCGCGTGGGCCTGGACACTGCCCTCTTTAATCTGCCCCGGCCGGATAAAATCCGCGCTCTCGCTCTGCCCATGCTCGTTCTGGGCGCTGCAGATGACGCACTTTTTATCCCGCGTGAAATCAAAGCCACGGCACAGGCTTACAACACGCAAGCGGAAATTTTCCCGGACATGGCCCACGACATGATGCTCGATACCGGCTGGCAGAAAGTGGCGGAACGGATTGTGGCGTGGTTGAGGGAGCGGGGATTGTAGCCCTTCAGTCCAAACTGCAAACAACAAAAAGGGGACATGCAACCGTCCCCTTTAGAAATTCCTCATCTTGTAAAACCCGCCTACTTCCCGTAGACGTGGACCGTGTACTGGTTCCAGATGCGCAGGACGCTGAAGTACTCAAGGTCCGCGAAATAGAGTTCATGCAAACCGTTCTTCTTCGCGATGTCGCCGATGGCGGCATCGTCCCAGGCCGCGCTGAGCGGCGGGTAGATCAGCACTACATGTTTAACATCACCCGCCCCGCTGGCAGGAACGACCTTGATGTCATGCATATCGAGCGTGAGCGGCGTCCACGTGTGGGTATAAATAAGGCCCGCAGTGCACCCCGAAACGAGCACAACTGCCGCAAGAGCGAAGAGCAGGAACGTAGCGTTCTTCATGGCCCGCTCCCTCAATCGCCGTACACGATCGTTGTCGTCTCGGTGTACACGCCGAAGAAGATGTTCAAAAACTCCCGGTCCATGTGGTTCACGACGCCTATCCCGCCTTCTTTGGCTGCCGCTTCCGTACTTGCATCTCCCCAGGCCACGAGCCACAGCACGGAATGCATGGCTGCCTTGCCCGTTTTCTGGCCAAGCACCGTCTTGTCCAGGTTCGTGTCATAGGGCGTCAGCACGTGGGTGTACACGCACCCCGTCACAAGCGCCATCATTGCAATTACCGCTGCTGCAAAAAGTTCAACTCTCTTCATGGTCCGCCTCCCTGTTATAGGATGAAGTGCCTGCGGGAATTATAGCACAAGGCGGAAAAAGGAAAGGTCAGCGAGAGACAGGATGTTGCGCGACAAGGTCGGCCATGCGCTCTTCTGTTGCCTCGATGCTTTGGAGCAGTTTGAACTGCACCTGTGCGCGGTGAAGATTGTGGAGAGGGTTCTTGATCTTGAAATAAGTGTCGCCCTGGAGATAATCGGCCAGGAAACGGATGCCGAGCTCAAAGGTGATGACCTTTACCGACAAAGGCAATAAGGCGATCTCGGCCTGCGTAAGGAACCCGCCGGCTTCATGCAGATAGCCTGCCGTTATTGCCTCGAAGAGGGCCAGGTCGAGCCCGACAGCTTCGAGGTCCTGCGCGTCCTCTCCCGCGGGATTGGCAGCGGACCGCACGCAGTCGCCGAAATCGAAATGCACGATCCCCGGCTTTACCGTGTCCAGGTCGAGCATGCACAGCGCTTCGCCGGTTGCGGCACGGACCATGACGTTGTTCACCTTGGGATCGTTGTGCACGACCCGCAGCGGAATTTCTTTTGACGCGATGAGGTCCGTCAGCATTGGCGCCAGGGACCTTCTCTCCCCGACGAATTCGCGTTCAGCAACAATCCCGGAGGCCCGATTTTTTACATCTGCCGCAAGCGCAGCATCGAACTCGGCAAGATATCTCGGCGTAACATGGAACCCCGGGAGCGTGTCATGCAGGCTGTCCGCCGGCAGGTCGGAAACCAGGGCCTGGAACCTTCCGAGCCCGCGCCCGACTTCGTAAGCGTGCTTTGCATCGGCTACCGCATCCAGCACCAGGCCGGACTCGATGAAGTGGAACATCCGCCAGTAGGCCCCTGATTTGTCGCGAAAGGAGGACCGGTGACGCCGCGTGTGGACGAGCGCCGGCGTGACCGTGTAGGGGTCCGCAATGCCTTCGGCGCGCAGCTTTTTCGCGATATGCGCCGTAACCAGCTCCACGTTTTCCATCACCTGGTCGGGACGGGTGAACACCGACGTATTGATGCGCTGAAGTATGTATTTGCGCAGAGCTCCGCTGTCGCTGAACTCGCACAAATACGTGTCGTTGATCAGGCCGGAGCCGAAGCGCGCGGTTTTGAGGAGCGTTCCAGGTGCGGAAAATTGCGAGATGATGGAGTTAAGCATATGTTCAAGCCGGGAAGAACCTGATCAGGAGAGAGGGGGTAAAAAAGGGAGATAGGGAGAGCAAGCATTGGCTTTAGTCCGTACTCCCCCCTTTCGCCTCTTTCTCCCCATTTCTCCTAAGAGGTTTTACTTTCCCTTACTTCCTCGCCGTGATCAAAAACACCGGGAACGCGCGCTTGCCTTTCCCCTCAACGTCCTTCGTCATCGTCGCTGCCGTGGCATCGCGGATGTCGTGAAAACCGGCTTCCTGGAGCAGCGTCTTCAGCCGGTCCCGGTCGAAACCGAGATGAAAGACCCCGGTGTTGTCGCCGTGGAACGATCCGTCCTCGGCATCGAGATCAGCGAAGCACACCCGGCCCCCGGGAACGAGAAGATCCTGCCATTGCCGGAACAGCGCTGCCGGGTCCGGCACGTGGTGGAGCGTCATGCTGCTCACGATGAGATGAAAGACACCATGGACGCGACCGCCCTTTTCAAAATCAGCGTGCTGGGTCCGCACGTTCGTGAGGCCCTGGGACGCCACCTTCCCTTCCAGCACCCCGAGCATGCCCTCCGAGCTGTCCGCGCCCGTGATGGTCCGTACCAGCGGCTGAAGCCTGAGCGTTACCAGGCCGGTGCCGCACCCGAAGTCGAGCACGTCCATGTCCTGCGTGGGCGCCATTTCCCTGATGATGGAGTCCGCCACGTCATTCGCAAGTTTGACCCTCCCCGGGTTTGCATCCCACTGCGCCGCTTCTTTGTTGAAATCCCGTCGTTCTTTTGTTTTCATGAGTGATCCTTCCTCTTTCCCAAGTTGTCATTTCCTGCCAACGGTCGCATTATACCACGACGTTGATGCGCATTCAAAAGATTCCTGTTCGATTATTGTATAACGGACTTTTCGGGCGTGCTATAATGTATGAGATTTTCGAAAAAGGTCGAGGCTGGAGAAGGCAGGGTTCGTACAAATGATCTTCCAGGACCGCACACAGGCCGGTAGAAAGCTGGCGCAGGAGTTGAAGAGCCTGGGCCTCATCGACCCGCTGGTACTCGCGCTTCCCCGGGGGGGCGTGCCAGTAGGCCGCGCCGTGTCGAACGTCCTTGCCTGCGCACTCGACGTTATTCCGCTCATGAAGATCCCGATCCCCTGGAGTCCCGAAGCGAGCTACGGCGTCGTGGCCATGGACGGAACGCCGGCGCTGAACATGCCGCTGGTACACCGGCTGGAGCTGTCGGAGCGGGAGCTGGAGGTCGCCACTTCGCTGGTGCGGCATGAAGCCGAAAGGCGGGAGCAGTTATACCGGCAGGGGAAGCCCTATCCTGAGCTGGAGAACAGGAGCGTTATCCTGGTTGACGACGGGCTTGCCTCGGGCTACAGCATGCTTGCCGCCGTCAACTTTGTAAAAAAACGCAGGCCCCGCGCCGTCATCGTGGCCGCTCCGATCGCATCGGACAGCGCCGTCCGCATGCTTGCCGCGGACAGGGATGTTGCCGCAATCGTCACCCTCGTAAATGACGCGGAACCGTTCTTCTCGCTCGCAGCCTACTACAAGGAATTCAAGACACTCACCGACGGCGACGTGCTTCGCGAGCTCGTATAAAAAGTGCAGCAGTATGAGCGGCTGAATTACGACTTCCCCCTGCCGTCGGGACCGGAGCCACGTGCGTTACGGCTTTTGATGCTTTATGAACGTCCCGTTCCGGTACTCGTCAAATGCCGTCTGAAGCTCTTCTTCCGTATTCATCACGATAGGGCCGTACCAGGCAACGGGTTCGTTGATGGGTTTGCCTGATATGAGCAGGAAGCGGACCGGTTCGCCCTGCGCCGCAACCGTCACCTGATCGCCGTCGTCAAAGAGCACTGCCGTTCCATTGTGAATGAAAGAATCGCGCTCCATATCGAAATAGTTCTCGCCCGTGGCGTCATAGGCAAAGGGGTTCTTCTCATTGCAGAAGACGCCTTTGCCCCCGATCACGTAGGCAAAGACCGTGTGGCCGCGCCTGGTTGCATGCACAAACTCGGAGAGGGCGGGGAGGGTGATGTCGAGATATTCCGGGTCAATGATAACGTCCCTGACAGGCCCCTGCTTCCCCTCCACCGTTCCGCAGATCACTTTGATTCTGGCTCCGTTCTTCGTCACCAGCTCCGGGACCTGGGAGCTTTTAATATCCCGGTACCGGGGGTCCATCATCTTGTGCGACTTCGGCAGATTTGCCCAGAGCTGAAAACCCTCCATCACACCGTTGTCATCACCCTGGGGCATTTCCTGATGGATGATGCCGTTTCCAGCGGTCATCCACTGAGTATCGCCGGAGGAGATGACGCCCTTGTTTCCCATGCTGTCGCCATGCTCCACATCTCCCTTCAGCACATAGGTGATGGTCTCAATCCCGCGATGCGGGTGCCAGGGAAAGCCTTTGATATATTGATAGGGATCGGTATTGCGAAAATCATCGAGCAGCAGGAACGGGTCGAAGAGCGGAACTTCAGCGTTGCCGAAAACCCGCCTCAGATGCACGCCCGCCCCTTCCAGCGTGGGCCTGCTTTTGAATACTTTTCGTATCTTTCTGTTTTGTGCCATCGGAAACCCTCCTTCACAAGAACCTTATATACCAATATATCAGGCCGAACAGCCAGGCAAGAGAACGACCAGGTCTACCGGGGTAGGGTAGATAGACAATTCCAATGGTCTCGATTGCCGCGATTCGGTTTGCTAGAGCGCATGAAGAAAGATCTCCAGGGTTTTCATAAGAATTGCGCCAAGAAGAATCCCCAGAAGCAATAATCCGATATACTTCAAGGCAGACTTCAATCGATCGTTCATCAAACCTCCCGAGATTCGCATGAGGCCCGAATGAGAATGCCGCAAATTTAATTATCGTTTGAACTATGCGCCGATTAAGCAGGTCCCGTCAGTAATTCTCCTGCCACACCTCGAAGTAACTCCGGGGATGCAGGCACGTCGGGCATTTTTCGGGGGGCTCCAAACCTTCATGGTGATAACCGCAGTTCCGGCATATCCACGTGGCCGGCCCCGACTTGCGGAACACCTCGTTGTGCTCAATATTGGCGAGCAACTTCCGAAAACGCTTTTCATGTTCGACTTCGACCTGCGCAATAAAACGGAACGCGAACTCGGCTTCCCTCAAACCCTCTTGTTTGGCAATATCGCCGAATCCCGGATAGAGCCGCGTCCACTCTTCATGCTCGCCGTCTGCGGCGGCGCCCAGGTTCTGAGCTGTCGTCCCGATCACGCCCGCGGGAAACGTCGCAGTGAACTCGGCCATCCCGCCTTCGAGCAGTTTGAAAAACCGCTTGGCATGTTCCTTCTCGTTCTCCGCAGTTTCCAGAAAGATCGCCGCGATCTGTTCATAGCCTTCTTTCTTTGCAGCACTTGCAAAATAGGTGTATCTATTCCTCGCCTGAGACTCCCCTGCAAATGCCGCGAGCAGGTTCTTTTCCGTCTTCGTCCCTTTCAGTGCCATTTCGCCTCCTTATTCAGCGCTCCAGGAATACTCGTTCCCGGAAATGATGTCAACTATATCAAAACAGGTACTCCGTAGTTTCCTTTGATAAATGCAATTGCAGCAGAGTTCAGACCCCCATTAGAAGACTATATCATAAAATGCGCGATACAATCAGATATTGTCATTATCTTATGAACTGATCCCACCCCGGGAAAATTCGCAGGGATGATGGACAGCTTTACCGGAGTCAGGGGAAGGTTTCCGCAGGAATTTACCACCAGGTTGCAGGTCCGGTGCTACAATCAAAACAGAGGCGCGTAATTCGAGGTTTTCGAGGTTGACCGTGAAAAACCAGCAGATCGCAAATATATTCAGCGAAATAGCCGATCTCCTCGAACTCAAGGGCGAGAACGTGTTTCGCATCCGGGCTTACCGCCGGGCTGCGCAGAACATGGACGGCCTGTCAAAAGACGTGGCCGCATTATCCCAGGAAGAACTGGAGGCCATCCCCGGGATCGGCAAGGACCTTGTGGCTAAAATTCATGAGTTTCTCGAAACAGGAACGGTCTCCAAGCATGAAGCATTGAAAAAGGAGATTCCCGGAGGCGTTCTGGAACTCCTGCACATACCGGGACTGGGGCCGAAAAAAACAAAGCTGTTGTACGACAAACTTCACGTCAAGGGCGTTGACGATCTGGAAGCTGCGATCAGGCAGGGGAAGCTGGCCGGCCTTCCCGGCATCCAGAAGAAGACGGAAGAAAACATCCTGCGGGGCATCGAGCTCATCAAGCGGGGTTCAGAGCGCAAACCGCTCGGCAGGGTGCTGCCGCTTGCCGAGGACATCGTCAGAAGAATGAAGGAAGGCGCGCCCGTGGACAGGATCGAGATTGCAGGAAGCATACGGCGGTGGAAGGATACGGTGAAAGACATCGACATCCTGACCACGTCGAAACAGCCTGAAAAAGTCATGGACGCGTTCGTGGGCCTTCCACATGCGGGCCGGGTGCTGATGCAGGGGCCCACGAAGTCATCGATCGTCACCGACGACGGGATCCAGGTGGATTTGCGGGTCGTGGAGGAACGGTCCTTCGGAGCGGCGCTCGCCTATTTCACGGGAAGCAAGCAGCACAACATCAAGCTCCGGGAGATGGCAGTGCGGGCCGGGCTCAAGATCAACGAATACGGCGTGTTCAAGGAGCCGGGCGATATCCAGATCGGCGGGAAAAAGGAAGAGGACGTGTACAAGGCGCTCGACCTTCCGTTTATCGCGCCCGAACTGCGGGAAGACATGGGCGAGATCGATGCGGCCCTGGAGGGCCGGCTCCCGAAGCTCGTGACGCTCGAGGACATCAAAGGCGACCTCCACGTCCATACCAACTGGTCCGACGGAAGCCACGACCTCGAAGAGATCGTAGCGGCGGCAAGGCAAAAGGACTACCGTTACATCGCGATCACCGACCATACAAAAGGCCTCGGCGTGGCTCACGGGCTCGATGAAAAAAGGCTTGCAGACGAGATCAGGCTGATCGACGAGACGAACAAACGGCACGCGGGATTCAAGGTCCTGAAAGGCACGGAGATCGATATTCGCGCTGACGGCAGGCTGGACCTCTCCGATGAAGCGCTTAGCGGGCTCGACCTCGTCGTAGCCTCAATCCACTCGGGATTCGGGCAGTCGAAGGAACAGATGACGAAGCGGATCCTTACGGCCCTCCGGAACACCTGCGTCAGCGTCTTCGCCCATCCCACGGGCAGGCTTATCGGCGTGCGCGATGCCTATGCAGTCGATATGGAGGCGGTGCTCAGGGAGGCGGCGAGACAGGGCGTTGTCATGGAGATCAATGCCCAGCCGCTGAGGCTCGACCTGAACGATCTGCACATCAAGATGGCGAAGCAGTTCGGCGTGCAGCTCGTGATCAGCACGGACATGCATGTGACGAGCCAGTTCGATTACATGACCTACGGCGTGTCGCTTGCGAGACGGGGATGGGTCGAGAAAAAAGACGTGCTGAACGCACTGGAGTACGAAGAGTTGATCCCGCGGCTCAAGACCTGCAGGGTCGTGAAATTAAAACGGGCAAAATGAATAACCGTCATCCTTTCCTGATCTGGCAGGTACGAAAGGCGTCTTCAACCTCGGCTTTGAGGCTGCTGAAATCGCCTTTGCCTTTTGTTCTGATCACAACCTTCCGATATCCGTCCCTCACTCCTTCATAGGACGTTAAAATCCCCTGGAGCCGGAAATTGTGCTTGCGGATGATGTCCGCGACTTCTTTGATGGAGCCTGCCCGGTCCTCGATCGTGACGCAGATCCGGTTGCCGCCGTGCCTGACGCCGGTAATGTCCACCAGGGCCCGGTAGATGTCCTTATCGGAGATGATGCCGGAGACCTCACCGCCGTCGACCACCGGGAGGCATCCGATGTTATTGTCCAGCATGATCATTGCCGCTTCTTCCACGGGAGTGTCGGCGGTCGTGGTTATGACCCTGGTCTTCATGATTTCCCTGATCCGTGTTTTGGCCAGAAGATAGTGCAGCTCGTAGATATCGAGCGATGTGGCCTTTGAGGGGCTGTATTCCTTGATGTCCCGGTCCGAAAGAATGCCCTTCAGTTTTCCGTTCTTGACCACGGGGACATGTTTGATGCTTTTTTCCTTCATGAGGGAGAGTGCATCGGAGAGATAGTCATCGGCGTTCACGGTAAAGACCTTTTTCGACATCCAGTCGGACACGTACATTGGCCACCTCCGGTCGTGTTGTCTGCTCTATTGGCATGCCGTCTTTGCGAGCGGCCGAAGGGAGCGCGGCAATCTCCTCTTCCGGAGCGAGAGTGC
>JAJXTW010000019.1 GCA_021783455.1 Nitrospirota bacterium
GTTATTAGAACAAGCAGTACAGACGCCACCCGTTTCTTATGACAAAATAATCAAGCACGTACGCGGCTTGCGCCAGGGGAAACACAACCCATAGTGGCTACCTGAGCAAAGGGGATACCCCATTTATAGAATTATAGTATTGTAAAAGGTCGATCCCTCGAAACGAGGGATACGGTCCGAGACAGCAGGCACTGAAAAAGAAAATGCGACCTTCCTTTTCGGTTTAATTTCCCTAAGCGGAGCCTGCCGAGACCCGGCTAAAAGAAAGAACGTTAACGACGCCGCTTTCTTTTGAGATTTCCGGGCTGGTCATCGGGAATTCTTAAAAGAAAGGAGGAACGTGTGAATAAGCAGGACAAAAAAGAAGCAATTGATGAGTTGCACGAGAAGTTTGCCCGTGCCAAAACGGCGGTTATCACCGGCTATTCCGGGATCAACGTGGAACAGATTACTGATCTCCGGGCCAAACTGCGCAAGTCGCAGGTCGAATACCGGGTGGTGAAGAACACGCTGGCCCGCAAGGCAGCAGAAGGCACCGGTCTCGAGCCGCTCAAGGACCATTTCGTCGGTCCCGTGGGCATTGCGCTCAGCTATGATGATGTCGTTGCGCCGGCAAAGGTGCTCTTTGAATTCAGCAAGACGCAGGAAAAACTGCTGCTCAAAGTCGGCGTGCTTGACGGGAAGCTGTTACAGCAGGCGGATATCAAGGCGTTGGCAAGCCTGCCGTCGCTCAACGCGCTTCGCGGAAAGATCGTCGGCTTGCTCCAGGCGCCTGCATCAAGGATAGTCGGCGTACTCGCAGCGCCGGGCGGACAGATTGCCAGGGTCATGAAGGCGAAGGCAGACAAGGGTTAAGTCGGTAAAACGCACTCACCGGAGTGCGTATTTAAAAAAAGTGTTTAACTTTCAGGAGGAACAGAAACATGGCGGATTTAGCGAAATTGGTTGATGAACTGAGCGGCCTGACCGTTCTTGAAGCAGCAGAACTGAGCAAGATGCTCGAAGAGAAGTGGGGCGTGTCGGCAGCAGCGCCCGTCGCCGTAGCAGCAGCGGGAGCAGGCGCAGGCGCGGCAGCAGCGGAAGAGAAGACCGCATTCGATGTGATCCTGGCGACTGCAGGAGCACAGAAGATCAACGTGATCAAGGTCGTACGCGAGCTTACGGGCCTGGGACTCAAAGAAGCCAAGGACCTGGTGGAAGGCGCTCCCAAACCGGTAAAGACCGGTGTTGCCAAGGAAGAGGCGGAGACCATGAAGAAGAAGCTCACCGAAGCAGGCGCAACCGTCGAGGTAAAGTAAGAAGACAATTTGAGATTCATTTGCCAAGTCCTTGCCCTCCGGCATCGGTCCGGAGGGCAGAGGACTTTTTGCGTTTATGGATAGGACGTTCGAAAAGGGCAGAACGTAAAAAAAATTGAAGTGCAAAGTGGAAAATGGAAAAGGAAAATATCCAGCACGGCGTTTTTCACGATTTGCATTTTTCATTTTGCATTTTATGATGTCTGAGGGGTGCGAAAATGTCTAAAGAAAAAAGAGAACTGGTCCGCGTACGGAAGGATTTTTCCAAAATTCCCACGATCCTCGAGATTCCCGATCTCATCGAGATCCAGAAAAAGTCTTATGATCGTTTCCTGCAGAAGGAAGTTGCATCCGACAAGAGAAAAGACATGGGGCTCCAGGCCGCGTTCAAGAGCGTTTACCCCATTTATGATTTCAACGAAACGGCGATGGTGGACTACCTCGGTTATTCCCTGGGCGATCCGAAGTACAGCATCTGGGAGTGTCTGCAGCGCGGGGCGACCTTTGCCGCGCCGCTCAAGATAAAAACGCGCCTCGTGTTTTTCGAAAAGGACGAGCAGACGGCGACCAAGCGGGTGAAGGACATCAAGGAGCAGGAAGTCTATGTCGGCGACCTTCCGCTCATGACGGAAACGGGCACGTTCATCGTGAACGGGACCGAGCGCGTGGTGGTGAGCCAGCTCCACCGTTCTCCGGGCGCGTTTTTCACCCACGACAAAGGCAGGACCCATGCAAGCGGCAAGATCCTCTATTCCGCCCGCATCATCCCGTACCGCGGCTCGTGGCTCGATTTCGAGTTTGACGTCAAGGACATCGTTTATGTTCGGATTGACCGCAGGCGGAAGATCCCGGCCACCATCCTCCTCAAGGCCTTCGGCTACTCCAATGAAGACCTGCTCCGGATGTACTATCCGATCGAGGACATCAAGGTGAAGAAGGACGGCTTCACGCGCGGAATCCATGCGGACGTACTTGCCGGGATGAAGGCCCCGATTACGATCACTGACAAAAACACACGCGAGCAGATCGTAAAGGAAGGCGCTAAGATTACCCGCATTGCCATCAAGAAGATGGAGGCTGCCGGCATCACGGAGATCCCGATCCCCCGCGAGGAATTGATCGACCGCATTGTGCTCCGCGACGTGATTGATCCTGAGACCGGCGAAGTACTCCTCCCGGCGAACGAGAAGATCTCCGAAGCGTTCCTGGCAGCGCTCGCTGAGACGAAAGTGGAAAAGATGGAGGTGATCTACATGGACGGCATCCATGTGATCGGCGCCATCCGGGACACGCTCCTCGCTGATAAAGTGCAGACATCGGACGAGGCGCTCCTCGAAATATACAGAAAAATGCGCCCTGGAGAACCGCCGACGATCGACATGGCCCGGAACCTCTTCACGGGTATGTTCTTTAATGCAAAGCGTTACGATTTGTCGAACGTGGGCAGGCTGAAACTGAACAAAAAACTAAAACTCGACGTCCCGATCGAGAAGACGACGCTCACGGCGCAAGACGTAGTCGAAGTGATTCGCTATCTCGTGAATCTTCGCACCGGGAAGGGCGAAGTGGACGATATCGACCATCTCGGCAACCGCCGTGTGCGGTCCGTCGGTGAACTCCTCGAAAACCAGATCAGGGTGGGGCTCGCGCGCATGGAACGCGCCATCAAGGAACGCATGAGCCTGCAGGATGTCGATACGCTCATGCCGCACGACATCATCAACCCCAAGCCGGTCATCGCGGCGATCAAGGAATTTTTCGGATCAAGCCAGTTGTCCCAGTTCATGGACCAGACAAACCCGCTGGCGGAGATTACGCACAAGCGCAGGCTTTCGGCGCTCGGACCCGGCGGTCTCACCCGTGAGCGCGCCGGATTCGAAGTGCGCGACGTGCACACCACCCATTACGGCAGGATCTGCCCCATTGAGACACCGGAAGGCCCGAACATCGGCCTCATCGTTTCGCTTGCCACCTATGCGCGGGTGAACGATTACGGCTTCATCGAAGCGCCTTACCGCGAGGTCAAGGCCGCTAAAGTGACGGACGAGATTGAATACCTGTCGGCTGTGGACGGCGAGAATTACGTGGTTGCCCAGGCAAATACCCCGGTTGATGGCAGGGGTAAAATCGCCGTGGACAGCGTTTCCGCGCGCGTGGGAGGCGAATTCAAACTGGTCTCCGCCGAGGAAGTGCAGTATATGGACGTTTCCCCGAAGCAGATTGTTTCGGTGTCCGCCGCGCTCATTCCGTTTCTCGAAAATGATGACGCGAACCGCGCACTTATGGGATCGAACATGCAGCGCCAGGCAGTGCCGCTGCTCCGGCCGCAGGCGCCGGTGGTCGGCACGGGCATGGAGCGCGTAGCGGCCCGCGATTCGGGCGCGATCGTATCGTGCAAGCGCGAAGGCATCGTGGAGGCCGTGGATTCCACGCGGATCACGGTAAAAGGCGAAGACGCGAAGGGCCGCACGGTCATCGATACGTACCCGCTCACCAAGTTCTACCGTTCGAACCAGAACACCTGCATGAACCAGAAACCGATCGTCCGTCAGGGCGACAAGGTAAAAAAAGGCCAGGTGATCGCCGATGGTCCGGCTACGGACCTGGGAGAACTCGCCCTCGGCCAGAACGTGCTCGTCGCGTTCATGCCCTGGAGCGGATACAACTATGAAGACGCGATCATCATCAGCGAGAAGATTGTCAAGGAAGACCGCTACACCTCGATCCACATCGAAGAGTTCGAGATCGAGGCTCGGGACACCAAGCTTGGCAAGGAAGAGATCACCCGGGACATTCCGAACCTCGGCGAAGAGACCTTGAGGAACCTCGACGAGAATGGGATCATCCGCATCGGCGCCGAGGTCATGCCCGGCGATATCCTGATCGGGAAAGTGACGCCCAAGGGCGAAACGCAGCTTACCCCTGAGGAGAAGCTGTTGCGTGCCATTTTCGGTGAAAAGGCCGGTGACGTGCGGGACGCTTCTCTCTACGCCCCTCCGGGCATTGAAGGGACCGTTATCGACGTGAAGGTCTTCTCGCGCAAAGGCGAGGACAAGAACGAGCGCCTCAAGACCCAGGAGAGCGAGGAGATTGCCAGGCTCCAGAAGGGATACCAGGATGAGATGCGGGCAGTCAAGGAAGACAGATACAAGCGCATCCGCAGGAACCTGATCGGCAAGACTGCCGTGGACAAGGTTGTCAATTCCAAGACCGGCAAGACCGAGCTGGCCAAAGGAAAGAAAATTACCGTAGAGATTCTCGACAAGCTTCCGGAAAAAGATTTTGCCAAGATCAAAGTCGAGTCCGAAGACTACCCCGCGAAACTGCAGGAGATCCTGGACAACTCGGAGAACCAGCTCAGCATCCTCGAGTCCATCTACGATGAAAAGATCGGGAGACTGAAACGCGGCGATGATCTCCCGCCCGGCGTGGTTAAACTCGTAAAGGTGTATGTTGCCATGAAGCGCAAGCTGTCCGTGGGCGACAAGATGGCCGGCAGGCACGGAAATAAGGGTGTGGTTTCCCGGATTGTGCCCGAGGAAGACATGCCCTACCTTCCCGATGGAACACCCGTCGAGATCGTTTTGAACCCCCTCGGCGTGCCGTCTCGTATGAACGTGGGGCAGATTCTTGAAACCCACCTCGGCTGGGCTGCTACGGCGCTCGGCCTGCACGTGGCGACCCCGGTCTTCGATGGGGCCTCGGAAGAGCGCATTCGTCTCATGCTGAAAGAAAGCAAACTGCCGATCACGGGCCAGTCGCAGCTTTTCGACGGCCGGACCGGAGAACCCTTTGATAAACCGGTTACCGTTGGATATATGTATATGCTGAAGCTCCATCACCTCGTCGATGACAAGCTGCATGCGCGTTCCATCGGGCCCTACTCGCTCGTTACGCAGCAGCCGCTCGGCGGCAAGGCGCAGTTCGGCGGCCAGCGTCTGGGAGAAATGGAAGTCTGGGCGCTCCAGGCGTACGGCGCTGCCTATTGTCTGCAGGAATTCCTCACGGTCAAGTCCGACGATGTCTCCGGACGCGCCAAGATCTACGAGGCGATCGTGAAGGGAGAGAACACGCTTGAACCCGGCCTGCCCGAGTCCTTCTACGTGCTTATCAAGGAACTGCAGAGCCTCTGCCTCGATGTCGAGCTGATCGAGCGCAAGAACGAGAAGGAACGGGTCATCGGGCTGGAGAAAATCTCATCCGCCCGGTAGCACCGTATCGCGGATGAGGGATCGTCGGCCTGCGGCTCACGATCGGCTCAGGTAGCAGGGTAGATTAAGATTAGGTCGTGAGGGCGTTGCCCTCTCCTATGGAGGTCCACTGTGGAAGAGAAACATTTATCGGAAAATAAAGCAAGAGCGGATGTCATGAACCTCTTTGACAAGCCGAAAGACATCAGCTTTGACGCCATGAGGATCAAGATCGCATCACCGGACCGGATCAAGGAATGGTCGTTCGGCGAAGTGAAAAAACCCGAGACGATCAACTACCGTTCGTTCAAGCCGGAACGGGATGGTCTGTTCTGTGCCAAGATCTTCGGCCCGATCAAGGACTGGGAGTGTCTCTGCGGCAAATATAAACGGATGAAGCACCGCGGCATCGTCTGCGATAAGTGCGGCGTCGAAGTAATACAGTCCAAGGTCCGGCGCGAACGCATGGGGCATATCGAGCTTTCTTCCCCCGTCGCGCACATCTGGTTTTTGAAGGGGCTCCCGAGCCGTATCGGCACGCTTCTTGACATGACTCTCCGAGCGCTTGAGAAGGTCCTTTACTTTGAAGGGTACGTCGTGATCGATCCCGGTGATACGCCGCTCAAGCAGAAAGAGCTTCTTACCGAGGAAAAGTTCCGAAAGGCGCAAACCGAGTATGGTTCGACCGCTTTCAAGGCGGATATGGGCGCCGAGGCGATCCGGGAGATGCTGAAGGCCATTGACCTGGAAACCGAATCAGAAGACATCCGGAAGAAAATAGAAACAGCCACCTCGATGGCCACGAAGAAGAAGCTGACCAAGCGGCTTAAGGTGATTGAGGCATTCCGCAAATCCGGCAATAAGCCCGAGTGGATGATCCTGGACGTGATCCCCGTGATTCCGCCGGAGCTTCGGCCGCTCGTGCCGCTGGAAGGCGGACGGTTTGCAACGTCGGACTTGAACGACCTCTATCGCCGGGTCATCAACCGGAACAACCGCTTGCGGAGACTCGAAGAACTGAAAGCTCCTTCCGTCATCATCCGGAACGAAAAAAGGATGCTGCAGGAAGCAGTGGACGCCCTCTTTGACAATGGCCGCAGGGGCAGGGTCCTTCGCGGGCCGAACAAGAGGCCGCTGAAGTCGCTTTCGGACATGCTGAAAGGAAAGCAAGGACGGTTCCGTCAGAACCTGCTTGGGAAACGTGTTGACTACTCCGGACGCTCCGTGATCGTCGTCGGTCCGGACCTGAAGCTCCACCAGTGTGGTCTTCCGAAGAAGATGGCTCTTGAGTTGTTCAAACCATTCATCTTCAATAAGCTCGAAGAAAAGGGCTATGCAACGACCATTAAGAGCGCGAAAAAAATGATCGAGCGCGAACGCCCCGAAGTGTGGGACGTGCTCGAAGAAGTGATCCAGGAGCATCCCGTGCTGCTGAACCGCGCCCCAACGCTCCACAGGCTCGGCATCCAGGCGTTCGACCCTGTCCTCGTCGAAGGGAAGGCCATCAGACTCCATCCCCTCGTGTGCGCGGCGTTCAACGCGGACTTCGACGGCGACCAGATGGCGGTCCATATTCCGCTCTCGGTGGAGGCCCAGCTCGAAGCGCGGGTCCTCATGCTTTCGATCAACAATGTCCTTTCTCCGGCGAACGGGCGGCCGATTACCGTTCCTTCCCAGGACATCGTGCTCGGTTGCTACTACCTTACCAAGTCACGGTCCAGTGCGCTGGGTGAGGGCAAGATCTTCTCCAGCCGGGACGAGGCGCGCATTGCCTATGACCAGGGCGTGGCCGACATTCATGCCCGCGTCCGGGTCCGCATCAACGGCAAGATCGAGGAAACCACGATCGGCCGCGTGCTCTTCAGTGAGGTCCTTCCCGAGGGCATGTCCTTCTCATCGGTGAACAAGGAAATGACGAAGAAGGAACTGGCCAAGCTGATCGACGAATGCTTTCGGAAGCTCGGTCTCCGGCGCACAGTTGTTCTGATCGATGATCTCAAGGAAATGGGCTTCCGGTTCGCTACCCGTTCCGGAATTTCCATCTGTATTGCCGACATGCACATCCCGAGCAAGAAGCCCAAATTCATCGAACAGGCGCAGAAAGAAGTGATGGAGATCCATCACCAGTACACCGAAGGCCTCATTACGAACGGTGAGCGCTACAACAAGGAAATCGACATCTGGGCGAACGTGACGGAAAAAATTGCCGACGAAATGATGGCGGAACTCGGCATGGAGGCCGTTGAGATCGGGGTGGCCAAGAAATCAGAACTCCAGGAAGCCCGTTCATTCAACAACATCTTCATGATGGCCGATTCGGGCGCGCGCGGCAGCACGCAGCAGATCAGGCAGCTCGCCGGCATGCGCGGACTCATGGCCAAGCCGTCGGGTGAAATCATTGAAACGCCGATCACCGCGAACTTCCGTGAAGGTCTTACCGTGTTGCAGTACTTCATCTCGACCCACGGCGCCCGGAAAGGTCTTGCGGACACGGCGCTCAAGACGGCCAACTCGGGTTACCTGACGAGGCGTCTCGTCGACGTGTCGCAGGATGTGATTATTACCCAGGACGACTGCGGAACCACGGACGGCATTATCGTCGGGTCGCTCGTCGAGGGCGGAGAGATCATCGAGCCGTTGTCTGAACGTATCCTCGGCCGTGTTGCAGCCGAGGACATCAAGGACCCGATCACGAAGGAAGTGATCATTGGTACGCGCCGAGAAATCAACGAAGACCTGGTGAAGCGGATAGACGAGGCAGGCATCGACCGGATCAAGATCCGCTCGGTGCTCACCTGCCAGTCGTTGCGCGGCGTGTGCAAGATGTGCTACGGCAGAGACCTCGGTCGTGGTAAACTGGTGGACATCGGCGAGGCCATCGGCATTGTCGCGGCCCAGTCCATCGGCGAGCCGGGAACTCAGCTCACGATGCGTACATTCCACATCGGCGGTACAGCGAGCAAGGTGGTCGAGCAAACGGTGCTGGAGGCCAAAAACTCAGGCATCATGAAGTATCTCAACCTGAATACGGTCAAGAATAAAGAGGGCGATTATGTGGCCATGTCCCGTAACGGCAATATCGCCATCTACGACGAAACGGGCCGCGAGAAAGAGAAGTATGCCGTTATCTACGGCGCACGCATCAAGATCCAGGACGGCCATAAAGTCGAGGTCGGCCAGAAGCTCGTGGAGTGGGACCCTTATTCCCTGCCGATCCTTACCGAAATTGGCGGCAAGATCGCATTCGGAGACATTATCGAAGGCGTGACCATGCGGGAAGAAGTGGACGAAGTTACCGGTTTGTCGCGCAAGGTGATCATCGACTATCCTAACCAGAACCTCCGGCCCCGCATCTCAATTAAGGACCAGCACGGCAAAACAGCCAGGCTGCCCGGATCGAATGTGGTTGCACGGTACCTCCTGCCGGCAGGTGCGCATATTCTCGTGGAAAAGGGTCAGGAGATATTCCCCGGCGACATTCTGGTCAAGATTCCGCGCGAGACTACGAAGACCAAGGACATTACCGGCGGTCTTCCGAGAGTGGCCGAGCTGTTCGAAGCGAGGAAACCGAAGGAGCAGGCGATCATCAGCGAAATTGACGGTACCGTGGAGTTCGGCGGTTTTGTAAAGGGCATGCGTCGCATCCTGGTCAAGGATGGGATGGGCAATGAGAAAGAGTACCTGATCCCTAAAGGCAAACACGTGAACGTGCATGAGGGAGACTGGGTAACCGCAGGCGAACCGCTCATGGACGGTCCTGTCGACCCCCATGACATCCTGAGCGTGCTCGGACCCCGTGAGCTGCAGAAGTATCTCGTGGACGAAGTGCAGCAGGTTTACCGTCTCCAGGGCGTTTCCATCAACGACAAGCACATCGAGGTCATCGTCAGGCAAATGCTCCGCAAGGTCAGGATCGAAGAAGCGGGAGATGCGCCGTTCCTCATCGGCGAACAGGTGGATCGCTTTAACTTTGCCCGGGAAAACGAGGCAGTGATTGCCAAGGGGGGCGTACCTGCGACGGCGCGACCCATTCTCCTCGGGATCACGAAAGCGTCGCTCACCACGGACAGCTTCATCTCGGCGGCTTCGTTCCAGGAAACTACCCGTGTGCTTACGGAAGCGGCTATTACCGGGGCGGTAGACGATCTTGTGGGGTTGAAAGAGAACGTGATTATGGGAAGGCTGATTCCCGCGGGCACTGGCATGACAGAGTATCGGAACACCTATGTTGTGGTGGACGAGGAGTCGTCTCAGGAAACTGCGGGGGGAGCCGGGGAATAGTCTGATGTACAGATGTCGGCAGTTCTCTGATGGCTGTTTGGTTTTAAATCAAGGGAACAAAAAAAAGCCTTGACAATAGACGATTCTGTCGATATAATCACCAGGTTTTGACTCAACGTTTCTGAAAATATGCTATATCTGTGTTTTTAAGGAGTAAATTCCGTGCCGACAATTAGCCAATTAGTAAGAAAAGGCAGGACCCTCGCGGTAAGCAAGACCAAGAGCCCTGCGCTCAAGAGTTGCCCCCAAAAAAGGGGAGTCTGCATCAGGGTGTACACCACAACACCGAAAAAGCCGAACTCGGCTCTCCGAAAAGTGGCCAGGGTAAGGCTTACGAACGGGATGGAAGTCACCACCTACATTCCCGGCGTGGGGCATAACCTTCAGGAGCACTCCATCGTGCTCATCCGCGGCGGCAGGGTCAAGGATCTTCCCGGCGTGCGCTACCACATTGTGCGGGGCACGCTGGATACGGTCGGCGTCGCGAATCGTAAGCAGGGCCGATCCAAGTACGGAGCGAAGCGGCCCAAGTAGCAGTCTGAGTGTCCAACTGGTGCACACAAGAGCACCAAATGCGTAAGAGAAGGAACACCACATTATGCCGAGAAAAAGCATCGTTGTAAAAAGAGAATCATTACCCGATCCGAAATATCATAGCCAGATGCTGGCGAAATTTGTGAACGTGCTCATGCGCAAGGGCAAGAAGAGCACGGCCGAGGCGATCTGTTATAAAGCGCTCGATCGCATCCAGCAGAAGACGAATGGAGATCCGATCGCCATTTTTAAAAAAGCGATAGACAATCTGAAGCCGACACTCGAGGTGAAGTCCCGCAGGGTGGGCGGCGCCTCGTATCAGGTGCCGATCGAAGTCAAGCAGCCGCGCAGGATGTCGCTCGCATACCGTTGGCTCAGGCTCTATGCCTCACAGCGGCCTGAAAAATCCATGGTGGACAAGCTTGCCGGAGAAATTCTTGATGCATCGAACAATACCGGCGCAGCCGTGAAGAAAAAAGAAGATGTCCATCGCATGGCAGATGCGAACAAGGCATTTGCACATTATCGCTGGTAGTTTTAAAAGCAAAAGCGGAGGAAGTTTTGGCTAGGCAGTATTCACTGGAAAATACACGCAACATCGGTATTATGGCTCACATCGACGCCGGGAAAACGACGACGACTGAGCGCATTCTCTACTATACCGGCGTTTCTTATAAGATCGGCGAAGTGCACGACGGCACGGCAGTCATGGACTGGATGGTGCAGGAGCAGGAGCGCGGCATCACGATTACGTCGGCGGCGACGACCTGTTTCTGGCGCGATAAGCGTATCAATATCATTGACACTCCCGGTCACGTGGACTTCACAATCGAAGTAGAACGTTCGCTTCGTGTGCTCGATGGCGCAGTTGCCGCCTTTGACTCGGTCAGCGGTGTAGAACCTCAGTCAGAGACGGTCTGGCGACAGGCGGATAAGTATAAGGTTCCTCGCATCGCGTTCATGAACAAGATGGATCGCATTGGTGCGGACTTCTATATGAGCGTGCAGAGCATGATCGACCGGCTCGGTGCGAACGCGGTGCCGATCCAGCTTCCGATTGGCGCAGAAGACAAGTTCCGCGGCTGTATCGACCTTGTGAAAATGAAGGCCGTGCTCTTCGACGACGAGACGCTCGGCGCAAAATATGTAGTTGAAGACATTCCCGCAGATCTTCTTCCCAAAGCGAAAGAGTATCGGGAAAAAATGATCGAGAAAATTGCCGATGCCGACGACACCGTCATGGAGAAATTCTTGAACGGAGAGACGCCGACTGAAGCCGAGATCATGGCAGCTATCCGCAAGGGCACGATCGCGATGAGCATCTTTCCTGTTATCTGCGGTTCGGCTTTCAAGAATAAGGGGGTACAGCTCCTCCTTGATGCAGTGGTGGACTACCTCCCGTCGCCGTTGGATATCCCTCCGGTCACCGGCATTGGCCCCAAGGGAGAGGAAGTGACCCGCACTGCCTCCGACAGCGAGCCTTTTGCAGGCATAGCGTTCAAGATCATGACCGATCCGTTCGTGGGGCAGCTCACGTTTGTCCGGGTCTATTCCGGGACGTTGACATCCGGTTCCTATGTGTATAACTCTTCCAAAGGGACCAGGGAACGTGTTGGCAGGTTGCTCAAAATGCACGCGAACAAGCGTGAAGAGATCGAGCAGATCTATTCCGGAGATATCTGTGCAGCCGTAGGACTTAAAAGCACGCTCACGGGACATACGCTCTGTGATGAAAATAAACCCGTGATTTTGGAAGCGATGATTTTTCCGGAACCGGTAATTCATGTGGCTGTTGAGCCCAAGACCAAGGCGGACCAGGAAAAGCTTGGTTTCTCGCTCCAGAAACTCATGCAGGAAGACCCCTCATTCCGCGTACATACTGACACTGAGACCGGCCAGACAATCATTTCGGGTATGGGGGAGCTTCATCTGGAAATCATCGTCGACCGTCTTTTGCGCGAGTTCAAGGTTGACGCGAACGTTGGTAAACCCCAGGTTGCATATCGGGAAACAATCAAGAAAAAAGTTGTTGCGGAAGGGAAGTTCATTCGCCAGTCAGGCGGACGCGGTCAATATGGTCATGTTGTTCTCGAGCTGGAGCCTCAGGAGCCTGGTAAAGGCTTCGAGTTCGTTAACAAGACCGTCGGTGGCTCGGTTCCGAAGGAATATGTCGCTCCGACTCAGAAGGGTATTGAGGAAGCCATGCAGAATGGCGTGCTCGCCGGATATCCCGTTGTTGATATGAAGGTCACGCTCATAGACGGTTCCTATCACGATGTCGATTCTTCGGAAATGGCCTTTAAGATCGCCGGCTCCATGGGATTCAAAGAAGGCGCGGCAAGAGCGAATCCAGCACTCCTCGAACCGATTATGGCCGTTGAGGTCGTATGTGCCGAAGAATATATGGGAGACATTATCGGCGACCTCAGTTCGCGTCGCGGACGTGTGCAGGGGATGAATATGAGAGGCGCGGGCAGGGTTATCACGGCGCAGGTACCGCTTTCGGAAATGTTTGGTTACGCAACTGACATCAGATCCAAGACCCAGGGAAGGGCGACGTACACGATGCAGTTCGCCCACTATGAAGAAGTGCCGAAAACCATTTCAGAGCAGATTATTGCCAAAGTAAAAGGCGAAGCAGTTAAGAAATAATTGAGTTATTAATTATATTTGATTTTACACTTCCTCAGAGGAGGCGAACACCATGGCAAAGGCAAAATTTGAAAGAACAAAACCGCATGTAAACGTGGGCACGATTGGCCACGTGGACCACGGCAAGACGACCTTAACGGCGGCAATCACGAAAGTGCTGTCGCTCAAGAACTTTGCGAGCTTCGTGTCGTACGATAATATCGACAAGGCCCCGGAAGAACGGGAGCGCGGCATCACGATCGCCACGGCGCATGTGGAATATCAGACAGAGAACCGCCACTATGCCCACGTCGATTGCCCGGGCCATGCGGACTACGTGAAGAACATGATCACCGGCGCGGCCCAGATGGACGGCGCGATCCTGGTGGTGTCCGCTGCCGACGGCCCCATGCCGCAGACCCGCGAGCACATCCTCCTGGCCCGCCAGGTCGGCGTTCCGTACATCGTCGTCTACATGAACAAGGTAGACATGGTGGACGATCCCGAACTGATCGAACTGGTCGAGCTCGAGATCCGCGAGCTCCTGTCCAAGTACCAGTTCCCCGGGGACAAGACCCCGATCGTCAAGGGCAGCGCGTTAAAAGCGCTCCAGAGCGAGAGCAAGGACATCAACGCACCAGAGTTCAAGAGCATTTTGGAACTCATGGCCGCTGTGGACAGCTATATTCCCCAGCCGAAGCGCGACATCGACAAGCCATATCTTATGCCGCTCGAAGACGTGTTCTCGATTGCCGGCCGCGGTACGGTGGTGACGGGCAGGATCGAGCGCGGTATTGTAAAGGTTGGAGACGAAATCGAGATCGTGGGAATCAAGCCCACCCAGAAAACGGTTGTTACGGGCGTAGAAATGTTCCGGAAACTTCTGGACCAGGGCGAGGCGGGCGACAACGTCGGCGTGCTGCTCCGCGGCGTCAAGAAAGAAGATGTGGAGCGCGGCATGGTGCTGGCCAAGCCGGGCAGCATCACCCCGCACACCAAGTTCAAGGCCGAGGCGTACATCCTGACGAAGGAAGAAGGCGGCCGGCACACGCCGTTCTTCAAGGGTTATCGTCCCCAGTTCTACTTCCGGACCACGGACGTGACGGGCGTCGTAACGCTTGCCGAAGGCGTCGAGATGGTGATGCCGGGCGACAACATGACCTGCAGCGTCGAACTGATCACGCCGATCGCCATGGACCAGGGCCTGCGCTTCGCCATTCGCGAAGGCGGCCGTACGGTGGGCGCAGGCGTTATTACCCAAGTGATCGAGTAAGAAAGAGAAGGGACTGCACGTGACACAGAAGATCAGAATACGACTCAAAGGATATGACCATAGACTGCTCGACCAATCTACGGTGGAAATCATGGATACAGCGAAAAGAACCGGTGCCAAGGTGTCAGGACCGATTCCACTTCCGACCAGGATTAACCGCTGGACCGTGCTTCGTTCTCCTCACGTGGACAAAAAATCCCGTGAACAGTTCGAGATTCGGACCCATAAGCGGCTGATGGACATCCTGGATCCAACACCGCAAACGGTAGATGCATTGATGAAACTGGATCTTGCTGCCGGCGTAGATGTGGAGATCAAGCTGTAGGAGGAGACCAAACCGCAAACAGACTGGTTACATGGTGATCGTGGGCCGGGCGGATGAGGGGAAATGCAATGAGTAAGGGAATTATTGGAAAAAAAATAGGCATGAGTCAGCAGTTCAGCGGCGGGGAATTGATTCCGGTTACCGTCATTCAGGCTGGCCCCTGCACGGTTGTTCAGAAAAAGACCTCGGCAGTGGATGGCTATGATTCTATCCAGCTGGCATTTGAAGAAGAAAAGAAAAAAGATCGGGTGACCAAGGCGGTTGCTGGACATTTCAAGAAGGCTAACATCCAGCCCCATCGTTTTCTGCGAGAATTCCGGACTTCAGAATTTGAGAACGGCCAGATAGTTACGGTAGATATATTCAAAAAAGGCGAGCGAATTGCGGTGAGCGGGGTCAGCAAGGGGAAAGGGTTTGCCGGAGTTATGAAGCGGCATAATTTCGCCGGCGGTCCTGGCGGTCATGGTTCCATGTTCAACCGGAGGCCGGGTTCTATCGGAGCTAGCGCCTACCCCTCGCGCGTGTGGCCCGGCAAGAAGCTCCCCGGACACATGGGTACTGCGAACGTAACAGTAAAAAATATCGAGATTGTTGAAGTCCGGCCTGACCAGAATCTGCTGTTTGTTCGCGGAGCGGTCCCGGGCGGCGCCAATGGTCTCATCCTAATATATAAGGCTGATTAAGAATAAGAGGATTCGCAAAATGCCGTCAGTCGTAATGGTTGATCAGAGCAACAAGAAAGTAAAGGATGTAGAGCTTCCGAGCGTGTTCTCGGCTGCAGTACGGCCGCACCTTATGCATGCTGCAGTCGTCAATCAGCTGGCAAATCGGCGGGCAGGAACCGCAGCCACCAAGAACAAGGCGCTCGTAAGCGGTGGCGGAAAGAAGCCGTTTAAGCAGAAGGGTACGGGTCGCGCGCGCGCGGGCAGCAATCGTTCCCCCCTCTGGAGACACGGTGGAACAATTTTCGGACCGATGCCGAGAGACTATTCCTATGCTCTCCCGAAGAAGGAAAAGAGAGCGGCCCTTGTTGATGCTATCTCGTCAAAGGTTGCCGATAACAGGCTGATTTTGGTGAACAGCCTTGAATTGGCCGAACCAAAAACGAAGCTGGTTTCGACATTGCTGGCTACGCTCGGCGTGCAGGAGACCGTTCTCGTACTCATAAAAACCGAGAACAGAAACCTGACGCTTGCAGCGAGGAACGTTCCGTCGGTAAAAGTGCTCAGGATGGACAACATCAACGTCTATGACCTGCTTAAGTACCAATACCTCATTACTACGCAAGACGCGCTTAACGCCATGCAGGAGGTATACGGGAAATGATGGATCTCTATGATGTCATACGGGTGCCGCGGATAACCGAAAAAGGCGCACGACTGAAAGAAAAAAACAACGTGTTGACCTTTGAAGTGAAGATAGATGCGAACAAGGTACAGGTGAAGAAGGCGATAGAAGGAATTTTTAAAGTAAAGGTCGCGGGTGTGACAACGGTAAAAAACGCAGGCAAGAACAAGCGTGTGGGCCAGCGGCTCGGCCGTAGATCCGACTGGAAAAAAGCGTACGTAACGCTTAAGCCTGGTGAAAAGATCGATATATTTGAGGGTGCTTAAATGCCGGTAAAAACTTACAACCCAACGTCTCCAGGAAAGCGCTTCCAGACTACCTCGACCTTTGAAGAGGTTACGCGAAGCACTCCTGAAAAATCGCTCGTCGTAAAAATCAGCCAGAGCGGCGGAAGGAATAACCGCGGCAAAATAACCGCTCGCTACCGGGGTGGCTGGCATAAGAAAAAATATCGAGTGATCGATTTCAGACGTGATAAAATTGGCGTGCCTGCGAAGGTAGCTGAAATCGAATATGATCCCAACCGTACAGCGAGAATCGCTCTTCTTAATTATGCGGACGGAGAGAAACGCTATATCATTGCTCCGCTCGGGTTGAAGGTGGGAGATGATGTTGTATCCGGTCCGGATGCAGATATCAAGATTGGAAACGCGCTGCCGATGAGTGCGATTCCCGTAGGCACCAATATCCATAACGTGGAGCTCAAGAAGGGTGCCGGCGGACAACTTGCGCGGAGCGCCGGTTCTACCGTACAACTTCTCGCCCGTGAAGGCGAATATGCTACGTTGCGGCTGAACTCTGGAGAGGTCCGAAAGGTCCGTTCCGAATGCATGGCCACGATTGGGCAGGTCGGCAATCTCGATCATGAAAACATCAGCATCGGCAAGGCTGGCAGGGCTCGTTGGATGGGGATGCGACCGCGGGTACGCGGTGTAGCCATGAATCCCGTTGACCATCCTCTCGGCGGCGGCGAAGGAAAGTCATCGGGAGGAAGGCCTGGCTGCTCGCCTTGGGGTCTTCCGGATGGAAAGAGAACGCGGAAAAATAAATCCACAAGTCAATTTATTATTTCGAGAAGAACCAAGAGCAGGTAAACGAAGAAGCGGAGGATTGCGGTGCCGAGATCAGTTAAAAAAGGCCCTTTTATAGATGACAGCCTCATGAAAAAAGTTGAGGCTATGAATTCCACCGGGGAAAAGAAGATCCTCAAGACCTGGTCCCGGAGATCGACGATTACGCCTGATTTTGTGGGGCACACCATGGCGGTGCATAACGGGAGGAAGTTTATCCCGGTATATGTCACGGAGAACATGGTCGGCCACAAGCTCGGAGAGTTTTCGCCGACACGGACGTTTAAGGCACACGGGGGATCAAAGGCCGCGGAAAAGACGAGTGCTCCGAAGTAGAACGCAGAGTGCACCGTTTTTGAGAGTGAGGAAGGTCAGATGGAAGCAAGCGCTACAGTCAGACATATACGCATTACGCCGCGCAAGGCGCGACAGGTGATAGATCTCATCCGTGGGAAAATGGTGGGAGATGCCATCAACATTCTTACGTTCACGCCGCTCCACGCCGCGCGGATTGTCAAAAAACTTCTTGATTCAGCGGTTGCCAATGCCGAACAGAAAAAAGTCGGCGATCTGGACACGCTGAAGGTCACCAAGGCTTTTGTGAACCAGGGCGTTACCATGAAGCGGATGCGCGCCCGGGCCATGGGCCGCGGGAACGTTATCAAAAAGAGAACGAGCCATATAACGCTGGTGTTGTCAGCGTAGGTACTTTTACGGAGGCATCATGGGACAGAAGGTTCATCCAATCGGGCTGCGGCTCGGGATCATAAAAACATGGGATTCGCGCTGGTTTTCTCAGAAGAACTATGCTGCGCTTCTTCATGAAGATATTAAGATCCGCAAAATTGTGAAAGAGCGGCTCATGCATGCCGGTGTTGCGAAGGTGGAGATCGAGCGGGCCGGCCAAAAGGCCAAGATCAATATTCACACTGCGCGTCCGGGCATCATTATCGGGAAAAAGGGCGCCGAGGTCGATAAACTCAAAAAAGATCTCGAAGCCATGACCGGAAAGCAGATGTACATCAATATCCAGGAGATCAGACGTCCGGAACTGGACGCCCAGCTGGTGGCCGAGAATATTGCGTTGCAATTGGAGCGCCGGATCGCATTCCGCAGAGCCATGAAGAAGGCCGTGACGTCGGCGCTTCGTTTGGGAGCGCAGGGCGTAAAAATTATGTGCGCCGGAAGACTCGCCGGGTCAGAAATTGCACGGACCGAGTGGTACCGCGAGGGGCGAGTACCGCTCCATACGCTCCGCGCGGACATCCAATATGGGTTCTTCGAGGCAAAGACCACGATGGGCCAGATTGGCGTTAAGGTTTGGATTTACCGAGGCGACGTGCTTCAGCAGCCGACAACTGCTGCGTAACAAAAATTCTTAATCGAACGATTATCGCTGGACTAAAGGATCGTCAACATGTTAGCACCCAAACGAGTAAAACACAGGAAGATGCATAAAGGCAGAATGACCGGCATTGCCTATCGTGGCGCCGAGGTCAGCTACGGGGAGTACGGCCTCAAGGTTCTGGAACCGGGCTGGATTACGAGCAGACAGATAGAAGCGGCACGTATCGCTATGACCCGCTACGTCAAGCGTGGAGGGAAAATATGGATTCGCATTTTCCCCGACAAACCAATTACGAAAAAACCTGCTGAAACCCGCATGGGAAAAGGAAAGGGAGCGCCAGAGTACTGGGTTGCTGTTGTGAAACCGGGTAGGGTGCTCTACGAGATGGGCGGCGTTGACGAGTCTGTTGCCAGGGAAGCGTTTCGCCTGGCGGCGTATAAGTTGCCGGTTGCGACGAAGTTCGTCTCCCGGGAGGCTGACATATGAAAACCAGAGAATTGAGAGACCTGTCGAACGAAGAACTGCAGGCAAAGGCGGCGGACATCAAGAAAGAGCTGTTTAACCTTCGCGTTCAACAGGCCATGGGACAGATCGAGAACCCGATGCGCTTGAGAATACTGCGCAAGGATATCGCCAAAGCAAAAACAGTGTTAAAGGAAAAATATGGAAGAGGCTAAAAAGAGAAAAGCGTACATCGGGCAGGTTGTCAGCGACAAAATGGACAAGACCGTCGTGCTGGCTGTGACAAGACGCATAGCGCACCCTAAGTACGGGAAAACCCTTAAACGCACTACCAAGTTCAAGGCGCATGACGAAAAGAACGAGTGTAAGATTGGCGACACCGTGCGGTTCATCGAGACGCGGCCGCTCTCCAAAGAAAAGCGCTGGAAAGTGCTTGAGATCATCGAGAAGGCAAATTAAATTCAGAAGCGAAAACTCTTTACAGAGGATTGAGATATGATTCAGCAACAGACAGTACTGGATGTGGCCGATAACTCCGGCGCAAAAAAAGTCATGTGCATAAAGGTGCTCGGCGGTACGCGCAAGCGGTACGCCTCACTGGGCGATGTGATCGTTGTGGCTATCAAGATGGCCATTCCCGAGGGTCAGGTGAAAAAGGGAACCGTAGCAAAGGCGGTTGTCGTGCGTACGACAAAAGAAGTCCGCCGGCAGGACGGATCATATATCAAGTTCGACAGGAACGCCGCTGTTTTGATTAATAACTCTAATGAACCGATCGGGACTCGCATCTTCGGTCCTGTTGCACGGGAACTCCGCAAAAAGAATTTTATGAAAATAATTTCTTTGGCTCCCGAAGTGCTCTAGTATCGGTTACGTTCAATAAATCGCTAAGGAAAATCAGGACAAGGACTATGCAGATAAAGAAGAACGATAATGTGTTGGTCATATCCGGCAAGGAAAAAGGAAAACGTGGCAGGGTGATAGCGGTTTATCCGACTACCAACAGGGTCCTTATCGAGAAACTGAATATGATCAAGCGCCACACACGTCCGAACCAGCAGCTCAGGCAGGGCTGCATCGTGGAGAAGGAAAGCCCGATTGCTGCCTCGAATGTTCAGCTCGTCTGCTCCAAGTGCGATAAGCCCACCACGATCGCCCGGAAGACCCAGGGCGAAGGCGCACGTGTAAGGGTATGCAAAAATTGCAACGAGACCATTGATTAATATTCAGGGACTGCAGAGACAGTTTATTCAAAGCCGATAATAACAGGGAAAACGAGCTATGGCTGATAAAAAAGACAAAACGAAAGAAACAAAGGGCGGCGACCAGAAAAAAGCGGCGACCAAAGCCCCAAAAGCGGCAAAGGCGAAAGCACCTGCTGTTGAGTCAAAAGGTGAAGTGAAGGAAAAAAACGCTCCTGAAAGTATCCCGACTCCCCGGTTGCGGAAGCGGTATCACGATGTGGTATTGCCTGCGATGATGAAGGAATTTCAGTACAAGAACCCTATGCAGGCTCCAAAGCTTGTCAAGATTGTT
>JAJXTW010000020.1 GCA_021783455.1 Nitrospirota bacterium
CGAGTGTTGTGGTGACGATGTTGCTTGATAATTTCGCATGGAAACCTTGTCAAGCATTATTTGTATTTTAATCAACTATTTTGCTGAATAGTTACCTTTCAGGAAGACCTACTCACTTTTTACCCTGCCGAACAACAACAAAATCAAAAATTTTTTCAAAAGCATCGAACCAGGTCTCTTCCGAGATTGTGTAGATCGTGGCCCCACTGATAAAGGTGCCATTGTTCTCGCAGCAATACTTGACCTCGATCCCAAACGTTATCTCACGGGCTATGACCAGGTCGACCCGGAGAACGCATTCAGCGCGGTCTCCTTTATTAAACTGCAGCGAACTTTCGAAAAGAATGCCGCTGCGGCTGAAATTGCCGATGACTGCAGGCACACTTTCCGGGCCTTTCCTCACCGTGAGCGTGATGTACTGCTGGCACGGATCAGGAACGTTATACCGCGGCTCTTTCCTTTGATCAATTGACATGCCTGTATTGGAAGAAGCGATGCGCTTTAAAATCCTTTTTTAGAGCATGGTCGCACGAACGCCAGCTATCGATCAATAATCATTATCTACAGACGGACGTATCAGGGAAATTCTTCGTAGTAGTCCAGGTCTTTGTGAAAGGTCTCCTCCAGCGAGGCCAGGGCGATGAACGCGGCGATTGCGCAGATCGCGCCGACTGCCAACGCGCCGCCTTCGAGGCCGAAGTATTGGCGGAATAATTGAAACAGCAGGGTGATGGGCACCACCATCCCGCGCACGAAGTTGGGCACCGTCGTGGCGACCGTTGCTCGCAGGTTCGTGCCGAACTGCTCTGCAGCCACGGTCACGAAGATGGCCCAGTACCCGCTGGCAAAGCCGAGCACGAGACAGACGCCGTAGAAGAAGGCCGGGCTCCTGCTCCCTTGCAGGAAGTAGAGCGCGACCGCGGCAAGGGTCAGGACCATGAACAGGAGGACCACTTTTTTCCTGCTCTTCAAGAGCTGGCTCAACAGACCGCTCGAAAGATCGCCGAAGACCAGCCCCAGGTAGCAGAACATGACCGCGTTGCCTGCGGAGACCGGTCCGGTCGTCCCGAGCTTTACGGCGAATTCCGGCGAAAAGGTGATCAGCACGCCCACGACGAACCAGATCGGCACGCCGATCAGGATCGAGTTGAGATAGCGGAAAAAGCGTTTCCCGTTGGTAAAGAGGGCAAGCAGGTTCCCGCGGCTTACGCCGGCTTTTTTATCCATGGCCTTGAACATGCCCGACTCGGCCACGCTGATCCGGGCAATGAGCAAAAGAAGACCGAGGATGCCGCCGATGATGAAGGCATGCCGCCAGTCAGAAGCGTTCGCGATGATGTTCGCGAGGATGGCGCCTGAAACGCCCACGGAAGCCACGAGCATGGTGCCGTACCCCCGGACGCTCGTGTGCAGGACCTCGGACACGAGGGTGATCCCCGCACCGAGTTCGCCGGCCAGGCCCACGCCGGCGATGAAGCGCAGGGCCGCATAGGCCGGGAGGGACGTGGCCATCCCGTTCAGGATGTTGGCGACGGAGTAAATGAAGATCGAGCCGAACATGATCTTAAGCCTCCCCTTCCGGTCGCCCAGGACGCCCCAGAGGATGCCGCCGAGCAGCATGCCAGCCATCTGCATATTCAGGAGAAAGACTCCGTAGTCGATCAGCTCCTTGCCGGAAAGTCCGAGGGACTTGAGGCTCGGCACCCGGACGATGCTGAAGAGCACGAGGTCGTAGATGTCGACAAAATAACCGAGGGAGGCGACAATGACGGGCAGGCTGAAAACGTGCTTGAGACCGTGTGCAGCTCTCTGTTCCACGAGGTCCTCCCTTGAGCCGTGAAGCGGCAGCGCGTCTCACGGCAGGTAAGCGCAAAAACGGATCAGCAGCGGTTACAAGTCGAGCGAACGCCGCAGTTTCTGCCACGGCGTGGCGGGTTTCGCTCTGTGGTGCTTCACGGCCCAGACCGTAAATACGATGATAATGATGAGGACCACTGCGGTTGCGTACTGTACCAGACGCGAACGCCGGATTTCGTTTTTCCACCATCCAAAACCCCGCGTTGTCGTGCCCACGACGGTCATGAGGGCGCCGTGCGCCTGCGCCACGGCAGCCTCGGCCGGGAGGCCGGCCGCAAGCTTGCTTCGCACGCGGTCGAGCCCGCGGCCCGCAAAGGGGAGGGTATTCCCGGGAGCAGGCTTAAGCATCGCGCCTCCGGCTTCATCGGCACGCGGCACGCGAAAGAGACGGATCTTTTCGGGAATTCCCTTGAGCTCGGTGTATCCGACTTCTTCGCTCGGCACCTCGCTCTTCGTCATGGACAGGAAAACGGACTCGGAAAAATAGACTTCCCCTGCTCCGGCCTTGCCCTCGATGCGCGCGGCAATGTTGACTGCTTCGCCGAAGACATCGCCGCCTTCGATGCGGACTTCGCCCACGTTGATTGCGGCGCGGATGGTGAAGCGATCGGCCGGGTCGATGTCCGCGTCAGCCTCGACGATCCGGTCCTGGATCGCCATGGAACACAGCACCGCATCGGTGGGGGAGCGGAAGGTCAAGAGGAAAGCGTCGCCGATGGTCTTGATCACTTTTCCGTTGTAGACGCGTACGAGCGGCCGCACCAATCCATCGAAGCGCCGCAGCAAGTTGAGGTTTTCTTTACGGGTCTGGGCGGAGGTCCGCGGCGTGAATCCCGCAATATCGACAAAAACTATGGCAAGGTTCTCTGTTTTCATGGCTGTCCTTAAAGGCTTGATGTCAATCGGATGTTATTCGTACCACAGGTAGGCACGAGTGTCAAGTCGTATTGTTTGCCTGCCTTTCTAATATATTGACTCCGGGTGCCATAACGGGTAATATAAGGTCTTCTGAAAATTCGTCTTTTTGGCCGCCATGAACTTCCTCGTTAAAGACAAACAAGAATGAGTCAGAGGCCATATCGATCGGCATGATTATGTTCAAACGGCGTACCTATATTACCGGGCTTTTGGCCGTCATTCTTCTTTCGCTTGCCGGTTATGTCCTTTCTGTAAGAATACAGGGGAATTTTTATCCGATCACACCCGCGGAAGCGTACCGCTCGGCACAACCCGACAGCGACAACCTGGCGCACTACGTCAAAAAATACAAGATCAGGAGCGTCCTGAACCTGCGGGGGCGGCATGCGGGCGAGGGCTGGTATGAGGACGAAATGGCAGCGAGCGCGAAACTGGGCTTGCAGCATTATGACGTCGCCCTCAGTGCATCCTCTGAGCCGACTGACACCGAGGTCGGCCAGCTGCTTGAGATCTTTAAAACGGCCCCGCGGCCCCTCTTGATTCATTGCCAGGCCGGCGCGGACAGATCGGGACTGGTCGCAGCAATGTGGAAGGTGGTCGTAGACAAAGAGCCGAAGGAAGTCGCGGCAAAACAGCTCTCCCTGCGCTATGGCCACATTCCCTTCGGGGAGAACCTGGCCATGGACCGATTTTTTGAAAAATGGAATCCCTGAAAGTGGACTGAAGCGTGGATTTTACCTGGCTCCCGCAACTCAGTCGAAACAGGCTGTTGAAAAATCATTGGAGTGGTTCGACAAGCTCACCACGAACAGACGATGAGCCTGTCGAAGGGTGAACGGTTTTTTTACAACTTGTTAAACAACCATGCTCGATTTCCGCAGTACCAAAATCCGATAGGAGTCATTCATGAAAGTCGATACCATGCGAAACGTCGATTACTATGTCGGCGTACCGCTCTGTTTTGCCGTGACGATCGGAAAAAAGCTGTCCGCGCTTTTTTCGTTCCGGAAGAGCAGCGCCAAGCCAAAAAATATTCTGCTCATCGAGCTTTCGGAAATGGGGAGCACCATCCTGGCCGATCCTGCGATGCGAAAGCTGAAACAGCGATTGAACGCGAACCTCTACTTTGCGATCTTCAAGAAAAACAGCCCCAGCCTGGAGCTCCTGGGCACAATCCCGAAAGAAAACATCTGTACCATCGACGACAGCGGGTTTTTCCCGCTCGCCTTTGATGCGCTCAAGTTTCTTTTCTGGACCCGAAAAAAGCGTATTGACGCGATCATCGACATGGAGCTTTTTTCCCGTTTTAGCGCTCTCTTGACCGGCCTTTCCGGGGCGAAGACCACGGTCGGGTTCTATGCCTTCTATAACGAGGGGCTCTACCGCGGTAATATGCTGACCCACAAGGTCGCCTACAACCCCCATCTCCATATTTCGAAGAACTTTATCGCTCTTGCCAATGCGCTTCTGAGCGACAAAGCAGAATTGCCCTATTCCAAAACAGCCATCTCCGACGACGAGATAACGCTGCCGAAGATCGCCGTAAGCGAACCAGCAAAAGAGTTGATGCGCCGCAAAATCAGCGAGACCTTCCCCGCCTTTGACCCGGGGCGGCACCGGATCGTTCTTTTCAACGCCAACGCCTCGGAGCTGCTGCCGATCCGGCGCTGGCCCCAGGAAAAATACATCGCCCTGGCGCGCATGATCATCGAGCGTTACCCAAAGGTGGTCATCGTGCTTACCGGCGGCAAGAGCGAGCGGGCAGGACTGGAGTCGATCATCGCGGGCGTTGGCGACGATCGCTGCGTAAACTTTGCCGGTCAAACAAGTCTTTCCGATTTGCCGGCCCTCTATTCCATAAGCGCATGCATGCTGAGCAACGACTCAGGGCCGCCGCACTTTGCCTCGGTGACCGGGATGCCGACGTATGTTTTTTTCGGACCCGAAACTCCCAAGCTGTACGGCACCCTCGGCACGACCACGCCGATCTACGCGGGGCTGGCCTGTTCGCCCTGCGTTTCCGCGTCAAACCACCGCAAGACCGCGTGCACGGACAACGTCTGCCTCCAGGTCATCACTCCTGAACAGGTCTTCGATATCCTTCGGCCCAGGCTGGAAGAACTGAAATGAAAAAAACGCTCGCATCCCTGTACCGCGACAACCGGGCGGCGATCTGGATCATTGCCGCGTTCACCGCCGTCCGCCTGGCTGTGGCGCCGACCTTCGGGCTCGGCACTGATGAAGCGCACTATGTTCTCTATGCCAAGCATCTGGCGCTCAGTTACTTCGATCATCCGCCCCTGGTCGGCTGGACCCATGCGCTGTTCTACTACACGCTGGGCACGAACGAATTCCTGGCGCGGCTTCCGGCCATCCTTCTTTTTGTCGTCACGTCGTTCTTATGCTATCGATTCACCTTATCGCTCGGCGGAAGAAGGACCGCGCTCTATGCGGTTGTCGCCCTGAACAGTTCCTTTCTGCTCTCCGGGCTCGGGCTTATGCTGCTCCCGGAGTCCTTGCTCCTGCCCATCACCTTCGCGCTCATATTCGCAATCCAGAGGCTGGAGCGTTCGCCAAAGCTCCAGAACTTCGTCCTCCTGGGGCTCGTCCTTGGCATTGCTGGCCTTGCCAAGTACACGGCCATCTTGTTTGTCCCCGCGATTCTCATCTATGGCTTGATAAAGAAGAGATACGACATTCTTCTGAACCCTCGTCTGCTCATAACCGCCGCCATCGCCCTTGTCGTCATCGCACCGGTGATCGTTTGGAACGTCCAGACCGACTTCATAAGCTTCCGTTATCAAACCGGCCACGTTGTGGGCGGGCACATGCCCAACTTCGCCAAGTTTTTCGGGGGGCTCGCAGCGCAATTGGGCGCCTACAGTCCGCCGTTGTTCCTGCTCGCCTTCTATGGGCTCTATAAAGCGCTGCGCAGCCGCAACGATCGCATGCTCCTCTCGGGGCTCATCGGGGGCACGGTGGCGTTCTTCTTTCTCTATTCCTCTCTGTTTAAATTCGCGCTGCCGCACTGGTCAGCCGTTTTTTACGCGCTCCTCATCCCCATCGGGATTGTTTTTCTCGACAGGAGTGCTGCGCGGCACAAGCAGGCCATACTCGTCTTTTCGCTCGGCTTCAGCATCGTTATTACCGTCCTCCTGCATGCGGAGCTCGCGTTCAAGTTTTTTCGCTTTCCCGATTACAAGTCTCCCTTTCACGATGTCTATGGGATCCCCGACATCGTCAAACGGGCAAATGAAATCATGGCAGAGAACCCCTCGTCAGAAAAAGCGCTGGGGCTCTTGAACTGGACCGATGTCAGCCGCATGATGTACTACTCTCTTCCGTACAAGACCAGGGTGTTCCTGATCGACAATAACGATGAGCGATTCAGGAGTTGGTATTCCGGGTCCCCCCTGGGGTCGGACATTCTTTTTCTCAACAGTCATTTCGAGAGCCGCGACATAGCCAGCAAAATGAAGTGCAAAGAAGTACGTGATGCGGGAACCATGGATGTCCTGCTGCGCGGCGGCAAAATAGATACCATTGACTTTGTATGGTGCAAATCCTTCGCCGGGGTAAACCCATAAAAATAACCGTGCAGGATGAGCAGCAATTACGGCCATCCAGGAAAGATCCCGGTTAAAAGAACGGGATTTTTCTGAACAATCTTATCCGCTGGCGGCTGAACTTAGGATTGCGGTTCGTCGGTTTTTTTTACGGGTTGGTCTGCGCTGTCTTCATTCTTTTTGTAAATCGTTCGGCTTACCACTCCCAGGACATAATCATATCCTTCTTCACTATGGGGAATAACGCAGGGTGAGCAGTCCTTAATGCCTTTCCTGATGACAAAATCACCTCCGCAATCGAGCAAATAAAGCGGGCACCAGCAAAAAAGGCAGGACTTCCATTCTGGCAGATCGTGACAGGGGAAATAACTGCAGTTCGTATTTATGAAAAACTTGTAGTTCATGTCGACAACTCCTCCCGCGGGAATTTTTCTGTTTTTCGAGGTCTTCCGGCTTGGGGCCCAATCCTACTCACCCGCCTTCCCATCAGGTCATTACTCCTGACAGTGGCATACCGGGCTTTCGTTCCCTTCACGGCTGCGGGGCAGCGGGAGATTTTCACTCCTCTTCCCTGATTTCGTAGAACTCTGTTACAAGCTACACCATAATGGCCGTCTCTTCACTCCTTTCCTGTACGCTGTTACTGCTGCTGAGTATACACACTTCAAAAAAATATTCAAGCGGCGTAAAAAACGGCGGACATTTCCATTTTGCCGGATATTCCGGCCTCATAAGCGGCCTGTTTCATATTGACAAGTGAGCCTCATTTTGCTAAAGTTGCGCGTGCGCGAACAATGCGCAGAGGCCACAACCAAGTGTTTGAAGCAATCAGGAGGCAGGTATGGGGGGCAAGCTTGCAATAGTCATCGGCGGGGGACCGGCGCCGGGCATCAACGGCGTGATCAGCGCCGTCACGTTCGAGGCGGTGAAGCAGGGCCTCGAGGTGATCGGCATCTACGACGGGTTCAAATGGCTCGGCAAGGGGGACGCAACGCATACCCGGAACCTGCATCCTGACGAGATCTCCCGCATCCACACGCGCGGCGGCTCCATCATCCGCACGTCACGGGACAATCCCACCAAGGACCCCGCCAAGATGGCCAACGTCATTAAGACCCTAAACGAGCTGGGCGTCAAGTATCTCGTGACCATCGGCGGGGACGACACGGCCTTTACGTCCACCCAGGTAGAGAAGGCGGCAGGTGGGAAGATCGCTGTCTGTCATGTTCCGAAGACCATTGATAACGACCTGCCGCTCCCGCATGGCGTGCCGACCTTCGGGTTCGAGACCGCGCGGCAGCTCGGCACGCAGCTCGTGGAGAACCTGATGGAGGACTCCCAGACAGCGTTCCGCTGGTATTTCGTCGTGGCCATGGGCCGCTCTGCCGGCCATCTGGCGCTCGGCATGGGCATGGGTGCAGGGGCCACACTTACCCTCATTCCCGAAGAGCTCGGCGACAAGATCTCCCTGAACAAGGTGGTGACCATCCTTACCGGCGCCATCATCAAACGCCACGCCACGGGCAGGAGCCACGGCGTGGCCGTGATCGCCGAAGGCGTCGCGACCCGGTTCGACCCCGAGGAGCTCACGTTCATGAAGAACGTGCCGCGGGACGAGCACGGCAACATCCGGCTGGCGGAGGTCCCGCTCGGCGATATGCTGAAGCAGCGGGTGACCGCGGAGCTCGACAGTCTCGGGCTCAAGACCACCATCATTGCCAAGGACATCGGCTACGAGCTCCGCTGCAATCCGCCGATCTCGTACGACCGGGAATACACGCGCTACCTGGGCTACAGTGCCGTGAAGTTCCTGGTCGGAGGGGGCACCGGGGCCATGATCATGCTGGAGGACGGTCTCTGCCACCCGATCAAGTTCGCGGACCTGATCGACCCCGCGACCGGCAAAACCAGGATCCGTACCGTGGATACCAATGCCGACGACTACCATATGGCGCGGCGATACATGATCCGGCTGGAAAAGGAAGATCTCGAGGGTGAGTCGCTCAAAAAGCTCGCTGCCACGACAAAGCTGTCTCCCGCGGAGTTCAAGAAGAGATTTTGTGTGGCGGTGGGATAGCAGGGCAGCTCGGAGCTGATAGCTCGTAGGAAAGTCCAACGCCGGCAGCTCAAAGCTTTTACTACGAACCAATCAGCGAGGAACCATCACAGCGGGAAGCGCTTCTCCCGGGCCAGGTTCCGGAGGATGATCATGGCGTTGTGCAGCCGCTGGAGCTTCATGTTTCTCGTCCTGACCGACGCCTGATCGGTAAGATCAAGCTTTTCATTCCGCGCCGCTGTCATCGCCTTGTTCAGGTGCTCGAACAGGTCTTTGATCATATCTTTATCGAACTTTTTAAGGAAGAGCGGGTTCACCGAAACATAGCCTTCGGCCACGTCGAAGGCCACCGCTTTCATGCTCTTTCCTCGAAATCCGCTCTCCGCCATGGCCTCTCCTACTTCTTTCCGTAACCTTTTATCGCCTTGCCCAGAAGTTCCTGCTTCTTGCGAACGACATCGGACTGTTTCCGGATATCGGAGGGGTCCGCCCCTGTGTTGATCTTGTCCTCAAGGACCGCGAACTCGGCAAAAAGGTCCCGCGATGCTTCTTGAATCAGAAGGTGGGAATTCCTGCTGTACTCACAGAGCCGCGAAATGGTTTTTACCAGGTCCTTGAGCACCGGATCATCCGACTCTCGCAGGCGAAGTGAAACATTCTCGTCTCCGTCAGCAAGCTGGTCCAGGGCCCGGCGAATGCGCGTCAAGGGGCCGACAAAGGTGTGGGAGTACAAGATGCCGACGATGCCGATAAATATCAGGAGTGTGATCAACGCGATGGGCAGAAAAATCGGCAGCTGGACGATCTCGGCAATTTTTTGAAACACCCTCAGGAGGACCGTGTAGGAGATCAGGAGCAGGATCAGGAACAATATAAAGCGATACTGTGACCCCGTTGTCGTCAGATACGACTTACCGCGCCCCATCAAATGTCTTTTCGGAAACTTGTGCATAGGTGTCCTCGGCACTCCCAAACGGCATGAACTCCGCTTTCACTGTCTCGTTCGATAATTATACCGGTATTCCCGCATACTGGTCAAGGCCTTAATTTGTTTTCCATTTTGCTTGAAGTCCCCTACCTGCTGTGGTAAAGTTTTTCCATGCCTCTCATAGACCCGCATAAGCGGCGCATCGATTATCTGCGGATATCGGTCACCGACCGGTGCAACCTTTCCTGTGTCTACTGCAAACCGCGGACGGGCATGAAGATGCTGTCTCATGCCGAAATCCTCACGTACGAGGAAATCCTCAGGATCGTTTCCGTTGCCGTCCCTCTCGGGATCACCCGCGTCCGGGTAACCGGCGGCGAACCCCTGGTCAGACGCGGCATCGTTAGTTTCATCACTGCACTGAAACAGGTGGCCGGTCTGGACGACGTCAGCCTGACAACGAACGGAGTTTTACTCGCGGATATGGCGGAACTGCTTGTTCAGGCCGGCATGCCCCGGCTTAATATCAGCCTTGACTCCCTCGTGCCGCAAAAGTTCAGCCGCATCACCGGCAGCGACTCCTGGGAGGCGGTCTGGCGCGGCATTTCCCGCGCAGAGGAACTAGGGTTCTTTCCCCTGAAGCTCAACATGGTTCCCGTCAAAGGCATGAACGACGACGAAATCGCGGACTTCGCCCGGCTGACGCTCAAGCGCCGGTTTCATGTCCGTTTCATCGAGTTCATGCCCATCGGCGCGAGCGACCGCTGGAGCCGTGACGCCTGTGTGACCTCTGAGGAAGCGCGCTCGATCATAGAACGCGAACTCGGTCCGCTCGCTCCGTTTTCCTCAGGGCACTCGGCCGGACCGTCGTCAAACTTCCAGATCCCCGGCGCACGCGGGGTCATCGGTTTCATCAGCCCGATTACCCATCACTTCTGCGACGCCTGCAGGCGGCTACGGCTTACTGCGGACGGAAAGATCAGGCCCTGCCTGCTTTCGGACACCGAGATCGACATCACGTCCCCCCTGCGGGCCGGCTGTGACGACGCGGAACTGGAGCGGCTCCTGAGACTTTCGCTCGAGATAAAACCGGAACGGCATTACCTTGACGAAACGCCGGGCGGACGCTTTCAGCGGACCATGTCGAAGATCGGGGGATGAGCAGCCATGACGAGGGACGAAAAATGACGGGAAAGCTCTCTCATTTCGATGAGCAAGGAGCCGCGCGCATGGTGGATGTCTCCGCGAAAAACGAGACCCTTCGCGAGGCTGTTGCCGAAGGCCGCGTGGTGATGCTTCCCGGGACGCTTTCGCTCATCCTCGACGGCAAGGTCGCAAAAGGGGACGTGTTCGGCATTGCCCGCCTGGCAGGCATCATGGCGGCCAAGAAAACCTCGGAGCTTATTCCCCTCTGCCATCCCCTTGCCCTGTCCTCTCTCGAGATAGCGCTGGAGCCTGACAAAGCGGGATCCTGCGTACGTATCCGCGCCACGGTCAGGTCAACGGGCAGGACCGGCGTAGAGATGGAAGCATTGACCGCCGTTTCCGTAGCCGGCCTCACGGTCTACGATATGTGCAAGGCCGTGGACCGGGAAATGACGATCGCCGATGTGCGGCTCATAAAAAAGTCGGGTGGAAAGAGCGGGACGTTCGAAAGAAAGGCCGGTTCCTGACTCGTAAGGGAATTGCGGGCGAACATTCCGGCCGGCCCGTTCAATCTCTCGCAAACAATAAAGGGCAGCCTTTGGGCTGCCCTTTTCCTGCTTCGGCTTTTGCGATTCCGTAACAATTCCCTTATGTCATTCCGCAATCAGCAATCTGCAATTCGCGATGCCTACTCCCATTCGATCGTGCTCGGCGGCTTGGACGAAATGTCGAAGACCACGCGGTTCACGCCTTTTACTTCGTTAATAATGCGATTGGACATGGTCCCGAGGAGCTCATAAGGGACCTTCGCCCAGTCCGCGGTCATGCCGTCCTGGCTCGTGACCGCGCGGATGGCGATCACATTCTCGTACGTCCGCTCGTCGCCCATAACGCCCACGGTCTTGATGGGCAGCAGCACGGCAAAGGACTGCCAGATCTCCTTATACAGGCCGGCTTTTTTTATCTCCTCGATCACGATCGCGTCAGCCTCGCGCAGGACCCGGAGCCTCGGCTCCGTCACCTCTCCCAGGATGCGGATCGCAAGACCCGGTCCGGGGAAGGGCTGCCGGTCGATGATGTCGTCAGGCATCTTCATCTCACGGCCGATGGCGCGGACTTCGTCCTTGAAGAGTTCCCGGAGAGGCTCCACCAGCTTGAGTTTCATCTTTTCAGGAAGCCCGCCCACGTTATGGTGGGATTTGATGATTGCCGACGGGCCTTTGAACGAAACGCTCTCGATAACGTCGGGATACAGCGTGCCCTGGACCAGGAACTCAGCTCCGCCCACTGCCAGCGCCTCCCGTTCGAACACTTCGATAAAGGTGTTGCCGATGATCTTGCGCTTCTTCTCAGGGTCCTCGACCCCTTTGAATTTGGCAAGGAACTCCGCCGACGCGTCCACGTACTTGAGGTTCAACCCCATGTCCTTGAACGAAAGCTGCACTTTCTCGGCCTCATCTTTTCTGAGCACGCCATTGTTCACAAAAATACAGGTAAGCTGCTTGCCGATGGCCTTGTGCACCAGCACGGCAGCCACGGACGAATCCACGCCGCCGGAGAGGCCGCACACCGCCTGCTTATCGCCGACAGCCTTCCTGATCTCGCCCACGGAATAGTCCACGAAGGACGCCATGGTCCAGGTCGGCTCGCACTTGCAGATGGTGTAAACGAAATTCCTGAGGATCTGCACACCCTGCGGAGTGTGTGCAACTTCGGGATGGAACTGCACACCGAAAAACTTGCCTTGCGCGTCCATCATGGCGGCAGTCGGGGAATTGTCCGTATGCGCGATGGCCGAGAACCCCGCAGGCATTTTTTCGATCCGGTCGCCGTGGCTCATCCAGACGATGGTCTTGCAGGCCCCCTCGCCGATCCCGGCAAAGAGTTTTTCGCCCTTGTGAATATTCAGTTCAGCCCTGCCGAACTCCCGTTTTTGTGATTTTGCAACTGCTCCGCCGAGCACATGGGTGAGCAGCTGCATGCCGTAGCAGATGCCGAGGACGGGCACGCCGAGGTCGAGGTGCGCCTTGTCGATAAGCGGCGCGCCCGGGTCATAGACGCTTGACGGTCCGCCGGAAAGGATCAGGCCTTTCGGGTGAAACGCCTTCACTTTAGCGAGCCCCGCGTTGTAGGGAAATATCTCGCAGTAGACTTTCGCTTCCCGCACCCTGCGGGCGATGAGCTGAGTGTACTGGGACCCGAAGTCGAGGATCAAAATTCGTTCACTATGGATATCGGACACGGACTGCTCCTTTCAAACCGGAAAGTAGGCCATATTACCCTAAGTGGTTGAGATGTGTCAATCCGAAGATGCGGACCACAAAACTC
This sequence comes from Nitrospirota bacterium, assembly GCA_021783455.1. Taxonomy (GTDB): domain Bacteria; phylum Nitrospirota; class UBA9217; order UBA9217; family UBA9217; genus JAJYKN01. The sequence continues at coordinate 12,800 of JAJXTW010000020.1, forward strand.
AGCTTGACAAGGCTCTCCGGGTGCGTCTATTATAATTCTATGATCCTGCCGCTCTATCAAACGTTACGCGCTACCGCGCACCGGATTGCCGGAACGCTCCCGAAGCCGGCCTTTTACGAGTCCTACAAAGCGGTCATTCGCCGTGCCGATGAAACGCTCGCAACGGACGAGACTATTTGCCGGTGCAGGACCTATCTCGACGAGTCTCAGCTGGAATGCGCCCATGGCCTTTACCACTGCGAGGCGGTCGCACGCGACGCAGGGGCCATTGTCCTCATCGAAGCCCGTGCGCGCGGGGTCGACCCATCGCGCATCGAGTCCCTCTTCACCTCATCGATCATAGCCGGACTGCTCCATGACATCAAACGAAAAGAGCAGGACCACGCCGTCCGGGGCAGCATGGAGGCGGAAAGAATACTGACGACACTCGGGATGAGTTTGCAGGAGCGGCAGTACATTGCTGACGCCATCAGGAACCATGAAGCGTTCCAGGAGACCTTTGATCGGGACGACGCCGCTGGCAGACTCGTGAGCGACGCGCTCTATGATGCCGACAAGTTTCGCTGGGGCCCGGAAAATTTCACGACCACGCTCTGGCTGATGCTTGACGCGCGAAACACCCCGCCCGAAGCGCTGCACCGGATGTTCCGGGAAAAGATGAAAGGCATCGAAAAAATCAAGGATACGTTCCGGACCGAGACCGGAAAACGGTACGGTCCGGAATTTATCGATCTGGGGATCACGATAGGGAACGCGATCTACGACGAGTTGAGCTCACTCTTACGGCAATAACCCGCGGTCGCCGCGCTCCTACTCCTTGTCCTTCCCGCCGTACACTTTCCTCATGACCGCATCGGCCTGTTCTTTGCGGGCGGCAAGCACGCCTTCCTTGAAGATGAGCGTTTCCTCGGCAAACATGGCGGAACGCAGCCACTCGTAGGCGAGCTTTAGCAATTCCGCGTCATCGGTCCGCACTTTTTCAATCCGCTCGGCAGGGATATCGTAGGTGTCGAGAAAGCTGCTCTCGAAGACGAAGGTTCGAAAATAGTCCGTATTCGTGCTGACCATGAAGAACATCTGGTTCTTGATTTCCGGGAATTCCCTCTCGCCGAAGGATTTCTTTTTGATCAGAATGTCCATCCAGCCGCGGTTAACATCATCATAGACGTCGGCTTCCTGGTCTTTGCGCCATTCATCAACGGTCCACTCTTTGTCCTCCTCGAAACCCTTGCAGTGGCTTTCCTTGACCATAAAGAAGAACTCGTCCTTGCCGCTTTCCGCTTCCTTCTTGCGGAGCGTGGCCATGCCGAGGGGGTAGTAGCGGCAATTGCTCGGCCGGTCCTCATACACGGAACATCCTTCGGGCGACACAAAGGGGCAACTTCTCTTCTCATCGCTCTGCATCCTGAGCGTGATCACAGGGAGCAGCGTCTTTGCCAGGATCTCGATTTCGCAGTATTTGTTGATAAAGTCCTCGGTCGTCATCCCGAACCGTTTCCGGAGCCGGAGGAGGTCATAGGGCGGAAGCACGATATTAATATTGCTGCAGCAGGCCGTAAAGCAGGATATCCCCTTGTGGCACCGGAACTTGAACCTGCTCTTCTCCGTGAGTTTGATCGGAACAACTTTATCGGTCTGGCTCTTTTTGAGAGGATCAATATCCTCGTCGAAGTTGTTCAAGGCTTTTTCCTTCTTCATGGTACGTCCCTTTCCTAACGCAGGTAAAGCCTGCGACGACGATAGGTAATTCAGCAATCCGCAATCGGAGATTCCGATCACTTCATCCAGCCCTGTATTTCATAATGCTGCTTTATGAACAGCTCGACGCCTTCATGATCAGGTCCGAGAATATCCCTGAACCGGTCGAGCGCTTCGTAAAACTGCATTTCCCGCACCCCGCTCGTCAGATTATCGGCATAGGAAACGATCTTTTCTTCCCTTGTTTGCGGCAAATAATCTTTTTTCGGCAAACCAAGCCGCCCGGCCTCGGCTGCGGTAATACCCGCGCCGATGTGGCGTTCAATGATCCTGACCAACGCTTTGGAGAAGCCGAGACGACGTGCGATGTCGGCGCCGGCAACAGCGTGCTCTATGCCGTGCGTCCGGGACCGCCCGATATCGTGAAAAAGACCACCCAGCCGAGCAAGTTCGGCGTCAATGGAGACCTTGACGTGCGAGGCGAGCCGGACCGCCTGTTTCGAAACCACCGTGCAATGCTCAACAACATCAGGAGCACAGCCCGCATTCACAAGCACTTCAACAGCCAAATCGCGCATAACGCTCAGAATAATACCACTTTAACGGGAAATTTCAATAACTTTGGCGTCAAGGCAGACCGTCTTTTCCGTTGACAAAAAAGGGGCTGGCCGTTCGGCCAGCCCCTCGTTGATACTGACGTTTCAGATGCTATCTGATCAGCGGCACGATCAGGAGCGCAACGATGTTGATGACCTTGATCATCGGGTTGATGGCCGGGCCCGCAGTGTCCTTGTAAGGATCGCCGACCGTGTCGCCCGTGACCGAGGCTTTGTGTCCTTCGCTGCCCTTCTTGTGCACGACGCCCTTGCTGTCCGTGACGCCGTCTTCAAAGGACTTCTTGGCATTATCCCATGCGCCGCCGCCTGAGGTCATGGCGATGGCCTGGAACAGACCGGTCACGATTGCGCCGATAAGCACGCCGCCCAGGGCTTCTTTGCCGAGGAGGAGGCCAACCAGCACCGGAACGACGACCGGAAGGAGCGCCGGTATCATCATCTCGCTGATGGCGCCCTTGGTCACGATGTCGACACACGCTGCGTAATCAGGCTTGCCGGTACCTTCCATGATGCCCTTGATCTCAGCAAACTGCCTGCGAACTTCGACAACCACACCGCCTGCAGCCTTAGCCACGGACTCCATCAGGAGCGCGCCGAAGTAATAGGGGAGCATGCCGCCGAGGAACAAACCGCAAAGGACCAAGGGGTTCGAAAGCTCGAAGGACACAACCCCACCACTGAAGGAACGTGAATATTCCGAGAACAGCACCAAAGCGGCCAGCGCCGCGGAGCCGATGGCATAGCCCTTGGTCACTGCCTTGGTGGTGTTGCCGACCGCATCGAGGGGATCCGTAATATCGCGGATCTCTTTCGGAAGTCCGGCCATTTCAGCCACGCCGCCCGCATTGTCCGTGATCGGGCCGTAGGAGTCAATGGCCACAACGATACCGGTCATGGAAAGCATGGAAACTGCCGCCAGCGCGATGGCAAAGATGCCGCCGGAGGCCGCGTTTGCCGCCCCGGAGAATCCGCCGCCAAGCCAGTATGCGCCAAGGATCGAGGCAACGATCACGAGCACAGGAGGTGCGGTGGACTTCATGCTGACTGCGAGGCCGGCGATCACGTTCGTGCCGTGGCCGGTGAGGCTCGCCTGTGCGATGTGCTGCACCGGAGGATACTCTTTTGCGGTGAAATATTCGGTGATCCATACGATCAGACCGGTCAAGGCAAGACCGATGAGGGAGATGAAGAACACGGTGTTCGCCGTGAACACGCCCGCATTTGCGCCGAGACCTTCAATGAAGCTCTTGGACACGAAGTAGAATGCAACTGCCGCAATAATGCCTGCAACAGCCAATCCCTTATAGAGGGCGCCCATGATGTAATTGTTCTTGCCGAGCCGTACTGCATAGGTGCCGATGATGGAAGCGATGATGGAAACTCCGCCCAGCATAAGCGGAAACTCGATCCACGGGCTGTCCGCGCCGAACACGGTCTTGGCGAGAAGCATGGCGGCCACGAGGGTCACCGTATAGGTTTCATAGAGGTCGGCGGCCATACCTGCGCAGTCGCCCACGTTGTCGCCCACGTTGTCGGCGATGACGGCGGGATTCCGGGGATCGTCCTCGGGGATGTTCTTCTCGACCTTACCCACAAGGTCGGCGCCCACGTCAGCGGCCTTGGTGTAGATGCCGCCCGCGATACGGGCAAACACGCTCATGAGCGAGCAGCCGAAGCCGAGCCCGATAAGAGCATGGGAAGCGCTCTCCGGAGCCATGGATTTCGCGACAAAGTAGAAACCGGAAAGACCGATGATGCCGAGGCCCACGACCATGATGCCGGTCACGGAACCGCCCTTGAATGCAAGGCTGAGCGCGGCCTGGAGGCCTTTGCTCGCTGCCGCTGCCGTACGCACGTTAGCGCGGAGCGAAACCCACATGCCGATGAAACCGGCAAGGGCGGAACCCACCGTGCCGATCACGAAGCCGATTGCCGTCCAGGTTCCGAGGAAGTACCAGAGCACCGCCACAAGGATCACTGCAACGATTGCTACCGTCTTGTACTCGCGCGCCAGAAATGCGTTAGCGCCTTCCTTCACTGCGTTGGAAATATCGATCATTTTCTGATTGCCTGCATCCTGCTTGTTCACCCAGATCGCGGTCATGATGCCGTAGATAACGCCGGCGATGCCGCATACCAGGGCAAAAAGAATCGTGTTACTCATTATTGCTCCTCCTTGAGAATAGATTTATCTTACAATTAAGACCCAGTCAATAATTAATGCACGGCCATTGCCAACAAACTTTGCCATACCGATGAAACATTTTCCTTTCCGGCATCCCCCCCTTGTGAGTTTTCAAACCAACGCTTAAACCTCGAACTTGCCGCCAATCATATCTTTCAGGTAGTGGTTTTCCGCTTTGAGATTCTTGACCAGCACCCGGACCACGTCGCGCATGGACAGGAGCCCCACCAGACCGCTCTCCTCGATGACGGGCGTATGGCGGATATTGTTCTGGATCATGATCGCCATGACGTAGTCGAGGTCGTCGCCGGGCTTCACGACGAGCAGGTTGGTGCTCATCACGTCCTTGATCTTCACATCCCGGCATTGTTTCGCTTCGTTCGCGGCGTTCTTGACGATGTCGCGTTCGGTAATGATGCCGGCAAGCGATCCCCGGTCCATGACCAGAAGCGCGCCGATGTTGCACTCCGCCATCTGCTTCGCGCCGTCGAGCAGCGACTGGTCGCTGGTAATGCTGAAACATTCCAATCCCTTGATACTCAGCAGTTCTTTAACTTTCATGGTTTACTCCGCTGTTAGGTGAAACGGTTTACTTCTTATCACGTCCGCTGTATTTTGCGAATACCATGGCGGTCGTGCGATAAAACAAATGCGCGAACTTCGAGTAGGGCGCATACGCAAACAACGACCAGATAAACACAAGGTGAAAGTAATACACCCAGTAGCCGATCTTCATTTCAGCCAAACGAAGACCCCAGGAAAGCATGCCCGTTGCCCCGACGCCGATCACGATCGTTAGGAATATCCAGTCAAAATAAGAACCCATCCCTGCCTTCCCGGCCTTGCCGATGCGGTTGAGCAAGAGTATTACGACACCCGCAGCAAAGGCGATGGAACTGATCAGAGCAAGGATTTTCACAGGATCATCATTCGGATAAGGGGATTCGCCGAAATGGAACGGTCCGAACGCAGGAATGTGTAGGAATTCATTCCCGTAAAGATAAACGATCGCCCAGGTCGTAACGATTGCAAGTCCGGCAAAAGCATAGAACAGGAGCATGTGGCCCCACTGCCGCATCCGGTTCACATTGCAATCAGCAAATTTCGTATGTCCCAGAATCGTGGTAATCGAGGAAACGATGTCACCCGTGAGGCTACCGCTGGACTGCATCTCTCCTGCTTGCGCCTTCATGCCATTCCAGAGACGCTTGATCCCAACGAACGCAGATGCCGCGGCGAATATAGCCGTAAGAATAAACGTCACATCGATATTTGGGAAGACAGGCATAAACAGATGGTATGCCATTTTACCCTCGCCATTGAGTGGAACCATGTCGATGTTTTTATAGGGCATGAGGAAATAAAAGAGTACCATCGGAATGGCAAAGAGTACCGGCAGGAGCTTCCAGTCCGTCGCTATCTTCGCGAAAAAAGGAACCATGGCTACGTGCTTGATGCTTTGTTTCCGGATGGCGTTCAGCACTTCGCCGGGCTTGGCTCCGCGCGGGCAATAGGCCGTGCAGTCGCTGCACTGATGGCAGAGCCAGACATCTGGGCTCGCAAGGAGCTTGTCCTTCTGGCCCCACTGGGCGAGAACCATCTCTTTTCGCGGGAAGGGATTCCCCTCGGGCGTCACATTACAGACCACTGAACAGGTGGCGCACTGGTAGCACTTCTTCAGGGACTCGCCGCCTCCCTTGATGATCTCGTTTACGAACTGAAGATCAGGTTTAATGACCGTTGCTTCTGACATATATCTTATCCTCCACTTGCTTTTTAGGAGTCTTTTTTACACTGCACTTTGAACTCCGCCTGCACCCGGCGTTTATGAGTGCCTCGCGCGAGTGCAGGGTGAACTCCACATTCCCTATCGTTTACATGGTCCTGAACGGATTCGGTCCGATCTCTCTGATCCTGGTAGCAAACTCATTGAGCATGTCCGGCAGTTTATCATACTCGTTGATGGCCACCTGCATAAGCTGGACGCGTTCGGACTCAAGTTGGAGCCGGTTCAGGGTCTCACTCACCTTGCTGAAGCGGGTGTTCGCTAGCTCGCTGCCCTTGACGAAGTGGCACTGATAGTTCTCTCCGTACTTGCAACCGAGAAGCAGCATGCCGTCGGCGCCCTTGGACAGCGCGTCGGCAACCCACACCAAGTTCATTCCGCCCAGGCACCGCATGGAAATGAACCGGAATGCCGGATCGATCTTTTTTCCGGCAATAGCCGCCGTGTCGAGCGCCGGGTAGGAGTCGTTTTCGCAGACCAGGCAGATGATCGTCGGCTTGTCCTCATCATCGGAGTATTCCACAGCCTTGAGCATCGAACCAACGATGTCAACGCTGTAATCCTTGAACGAAACGATGCGTTCGGGGCAGGCTCCCATGCAGGTGCCGCACCGCCGGCAGCGGTTGAGGTTGTATTTCGGAATGCCTTTTTCGTCTTCGTCGATGGCGCCGAACGGGCACTCTTCCGTGCAGCGTTTGCAGGCCGTACACTTGATGAGGAGAGGATCAGGATATGTCACGTCCCAAGCGCGGGGATGGACCGCGATACCGCGGGAGACATGATCGATGGCCTGGATTGCCTTGAAGGCCGCTCCGGCGCCATCTTCCACAGCTTCGGTCATGTTCATGGGCTGATGCACGCCGCCGGCTGCATAGATGCCGGTTCTGCGCGTCTCATACTGGAAGCAGATAAAGTTCGAATCGGCAAAACCTGACGCCCCTTCAAGGGTCGGGAGTTCAGGCCCCTGGCGATAACCGAGATTCAGGATATAATCCGGTTTGGGCGTCTGCTCAAGGTAGTTTTTCTTAGATTCGTCGCCACTGCCGGCAGCTGCTGTAAGACCGTCGGCATA
>JAJXTW010000226.1 GCA_021783455.1 Nitrospirota bacterium
GGAAAAGGCGAGCTCCCGGCCATCGGATCGCTGATCCATGAATTCACGGGCGTAAAGGTGGAACGCCCGGAACCGACGATGGTTGAGGTTGCACTCTATACGAGTATGACTCGATGGCTGCATAAAGAGGGAAGGGAGCCGTTCGGAGTCGCCCCCATCCTGGATTATCTCTGGCGCTGTTCGCTCGAAGCGATGAATCTGAGCGTGCTGTACCATACAAAAGATCTCGAGCGGGAGGCGGTCGCCGCAGAGCTGGTGCAGTGATTACGCGGAGAGAAGGATCAGATGCAATTATGGGCTTCCGTTGACCTATGAAAAAAATAACCTTCATGACGCCTCTTGATGCCGAGTACGGGTTCAGCCTGACCGGTGTTTCGCAGCAGGCCCTGGATCGTGCGGATGTGGAAGATGCTCTTGCGAAGACCATGGCGGAACCCGACATCGGGCTTGCGGTGATCGACGAGCGCCTGCTTACCGGGATGCCCGATGAGCGGCTCCGGGAACTGGAACAGGGGTGGCAGGGGATTCTCCTGGTCCTCCCGTCTCCGGTAAAACCTCCCGCGGAGGTCGAAGACTACGCGGCCCGCTTGATCAGACGTGCGATCGGGTACCATGTGAGATTGAGACTATGAAGGTTTATTGCGTCGGCTGCCCCCTTCGCCGGGGCGGCCGCGTTCCGGGGTGAACGAATATGTCGAACAGCAGCGGCGCCATTCAGAGTATTTCAGGACCCACGGTGAGTTCCGATCTCAAAGGGCTGAAGCTCTACGAACGCGTGTATGTCGGTCACGCCATGCTCACCGGCGAGGTGGTCCGGCTGGAGCGGGACAAGGTGGTGATCCAGGTGTACGAGGACACCCGCGGCCTTGCCGTGGGCGAGCCGGTCAAGGGCGTGGGCATGCCGCTCACGGTCCGGCTGGGTCCGGGCCTCCTGGGCGGCATGTTCGACGGCCTCCAGCGGCCCCTGGAGCGGCTCAGGGAAGAAATGGGCCCGTTCATCACCGGCGGCAGGGAACTGTATGCGCTCGATTATATGAAGCGCTGGGAGTTTTCTCCCGCCCTTAAGGAGAATGATGAGGTTGCGGGCGGCACGGTCCTCGGGACCGTGAATGAGGGTGCATTCAAACATTACATCATGTCGGGTCCCGAAGAAACCGGGACGATCGACAAGGTCCGTGGAGGCAGTATCAGCCTCGACGAGCCGCTCGGAGAATACAAGGACCACCGCGAGATCCCGGGATGCCATGAATGGCCGGTGCGCATCGCACGGCCCTACCGGAAAAAATTCGCTCCTGCGGCGCCGATCGTGACCGGCCAGCGCAGCATCGACTTTCTCTTCCCGCTTGCCCGAGGCGGCACGGCCATCTTCCCCGGCGGGTTCGGCACGGGCAAGACCATTCTCGAACAGTCGATCGCGAAATTCGCCGACGTCGATATCGTCGTGTACGTGGGGTGCGGCGAGCGCGGCAACGAGATGGCGGACATGATCGCCGAATTCGAGGAGCTGCGCGACCCCTGGACCAAGCGGCCCTTGCGGGAACGAACGGTCCTCGTGGTGAACACCTCGAACATGCCCGTGGCCGCGCGCGAAGCCTCGATCTATACGGCAGTCACCATGGCCGAGTATTACCGGGACATGGGCTACCATGTGCTGTTTCTCGCCGACAGTCTTTCGCGGTGGGCCGAGGCCTTGCGCGAGATCTCCGCGTCGCTCGAGGAAATGCCGGGCGAGGAAGGCTACCCGACTTATCTCGCCTCGCGGCTGTCGGGGTTCCTGGAGCGGGCCGGCATCGTCGAAACGCTCTCGGGAAAGATCGGTTCGCTCAGCATGATCCTGTCCGTATCTCCTCCGGGCGGGGATTTCACCGAACCGGTTACGCAAGCCTGCCTCAGGACGATGGGCTCCTTCCTCATGCTCGACACGTCGCTTGCGCACCGGCGGCACTATCCGGCGATCAACTGGTTCCAGAGTTATTCGCTCTATGGCGGAGAAGTGGCCGAGTATTACCGGACCAAGATCTCGCCGGCATGGGATGAACTCCTGAAGCGGAGCAAGCAGATACTGCAGCAGGAGGAAGCGCTCCGGGAGGTCGCCGAAATTGTGGGCGCCGAAGGGCTCCAGGATGCCGATCGCCTGCTCATGCGCACGGCCGAAAGGATCCGCACGGATTTTCTGCAGCAAAATTCCTACAGCGAGGACGCCTTCTCGCCGCCGGAAAAAACTTTTTCGATCATGAACAGCATCATCGAATCTCACGACCTTGCCGCAGAAAAGCTGAAGCAGGGTGTGTCGCTCGAAGAAGCGATGAAGTACGGTGAGAAGTGATGCAGGAGACAGGAGACAGGAGACAGGAGAACCAGCTACTACTTGCATCTTGAATCGCGAATTTAGAAGGAAGGCGCCATGAGACTATCGGAACACCTATACCGCACCATCTCCACGATAGCAGGACCGCTTCTGTTTGTCGAAAGCGTTCAGGAGGCGCGGGTGGGAGAAATGGTCACGGTCCATACACCCGACGGCAGGGACATGGAAGCGGAAGTCCTCGAGATAGACGGGCAAACGACGCTGATCGAGGTATACGGCACGACGCAGGGCCTGGACATCGAGCGGACGACGGTTTCGTTTACCGATGCCGCCAAAAAGGTGCCCTTGTCCCCGGATATCGTGGGAAGGATCTTCAACGGCTCGTTCGAGCCCAAGGACGGGGCGCCGATGTTCATTCCCGAGAAGCGCATGCCGATCACCGGCGCGCCGATCAACCCGGCGGCCCGCGCCCGGCCCGCGGACTTCATTGAGACGGGATTTACGACGATCGACGGGCTGAACACCCTTGTGCGCGGACAAAAGCTGCCGATATTTTCCTGCGCAGGGCTCCCTTCCAAAGAGGTTGTCGCGTCCATCCTGAAAAATTCGCGGCTCGCCGATCCTGCGAAGAAGTTCATCGTGGTTTTTGCGGCGCTCGGGCTCACGTTTCATGAGTATTCGTTCTACATGAAGACGCTTGAGGCGATGAAGACGGGGTATGTGGCTTTCGTGAACATGGCCGACGAGCCGGTGATGGAGCGGCTCCTGGCCCCGCGGTTCGCCCTGACCGTCGCGGAATACCTGGCTTTTGAAAAGGGCATGGACATCCTCGTCATTATCACGGACATGACGAACTACTGCGACGCGCTGCGGGAGATCTCGACGGCCCGGGAGGAACTGCCCGGCAGGCGCGGCTATCCCGGCTACATGTATTCGGACCTGGCGTCCCTCTACGAGCGTGCCGGCCGGATCTACGGCCGCGAAGGTTCGGTCACCATGCTGCCCGTCGTCACCATGCCCGAGGACGACATTACCCACCCCATACCGGACCTCACGGGCTACATCACGGAAGGACAGATCGTGCTCTCTCGTGAATTGCACCAGAAAGGCATCTTCCCGCCCATAGACGTGCTCCCGAGCCTGTCGCGGCTCATGCAAAAAGGGATCGGGAAAGGGCGCACCCGGGCCGACCACCGGAATGTCGCGAACCATCTGTATAAGTACTACGCCAAGGGAAGGGACCTGCGCAGGCTCGAAGCGATCGTGGGCAGAGACGGCATGACCAAGGCGGATATCCTGATGCTCGACTTTGCCGATGCCTTTGAAACAGGATTAGTCGGCCAGGGCATGGCCCGGCGTACGGTGCAGGAGAGCCTTGACGTGGGGCTTGAGCTGATGAAAAAGTTTTCGCTGGAAGTGGTGTAGGAGCGTCAGGAATTAAGAATTGAGAATTGAGAATTAGGAGTAAGGAGCATGATCCATCCTACGAGAACGAACCTGCTTTTGCTCAAGGACAAGTCCCGGTCCGTGGCGAACAGCATTGCGATTTTGAAGGCCCGGAAGCAGGCGCTGATCAAGGAGTTTCTTGCGGCAACGTTGCCTTTTCTGCGGTCGCGGGAGGACATCAGGCAGTCTTACGGCAAGGCGCTGCGGGAACTTGCGCTTACGCTCGGGCACGAGGGAAAGGACCTCGTCGAATCGATCACGGTGGCCACGGAGCGCGAATTCGGCATTGATGTGATAGAAAAGAGCATCTGGGGTCTGCGCTACAAGGATATCGCATTTCATGAAACACCGGTCAGGGACGCGGACAAACGGGGCTACGACGAGCGGGGAACGACGCCGCATCTCGAAGAGGGGACCGTCCTGTTCGAAAAACTGCTGGAGTCAATGCTGCATATTGCGGAGTACGAATCCAAGCTCAAGCGGCTCGGCGAAGAGATCCTGCGGACCACGAGACGGATCAAGGTGCTTGAAGAAATGGTGCTCCCCGGCATAAAAGTCCAGATCAAGACCATTACCCAGTACATCGGCGAGCGTGAGCGGGAATCGTTCTATCGCCTGAAGCGGGTCAAGAACCTGCTGACGGAAGCGAAAGCTCGCCTGTAGCCCGGCGGCCCGGATGTCTGATTTTTACCGGACCCCTTGTCAAATATTCCCAGCCTGGTATAATTCTCTTCGAAAAGGGTGATAAAATCTAATCAGAAAGAAAGAAGGGGCATTCTTACTCTTCTCTGGACAAACTACCATGGTGACCCGGCTCAGAAGGACGATGATCATATTTTCCGTCGCACTGCTTTTAACGGCATGTAGAGCGAGTGAAATAGCAC
>JAJXTW010000227.1 GCA_021783455.1 Nitrospirota bacterium
ACTCGGCCATGGCGCGGCCCACGGAACGGCCTATTTCAGGAAGTTTTTTGGGGCCGAAGACAACAAGGGCTATGACGAAGATGACGAGTAACTCACCTATTCCGAGACCGAACATGGGATTCTCCTCTGGATCGCGGCGACCGCGCTTACACCCGCGTTTTCGTAGCCTGCTGTTGCCAAATCGCGGTCACAAGCAGGGTGTTGCCGTTAGCCATTAACTGCTCTAACCAAGCTGATAAGGATGGTGAACCCAGGTTCCGGCCCATAGCAATAGTGACCGTGTGGTCCCCGCCGCTATTTTTCCAGTTTTGCGGACGATAGCTTTTCCCCTTTGTCCTCTATTACCGCTGTATCCAGCCCCTCTTTCATCGCCTTTTTAAAGGACCGAATGCCCTTGCCAAGACCTTCGCCAAGTTCGGGAAGCTTTCCCGGGCCGAAAATTATCAAGACGATAACCAGAATAATAAGCATGTGCAGTGGTTGAAACAGACCTTCGAACATTGTTGCCTCCTTAGTTTTCATTGATATTCGGCGCTGAAGCTAAATCACTTCTTGCCGTTGTAGTGCGAATGGACATTGTCGTGCGTAATCTTAATACTGCTGCGCAAGCGTAACCGGATTATGGCACGATTGCGGAGGATTGTATTTCTTAATCCGTATTTCAAACTCAACCCTTATACAGGGCAACTCTTTAATACGTCAGTTGCAAGAGATCAGTGTTATAAGATTTCATCGGTACGTGCTGATCACTTCAAGAAGTCTGCTCAGGTTGAAGGGTTTGTCCAAGAGAGCGTCAACTTTCAATTCCCGCAATTCTTTCTCGTACTCCTCGAAGTAGGCCGATATTACGATAATCTTCCCCTCGAATCCCGAGCGCCTCAGATGCTTGATAATCTCCGTGCCGGAAACCGGGATCATTCTGAGATCCGTAATCACGACGTCAAACCGCTCGTTCTCTATCATTGAAAGGGCTTCTTCGGGAGAAGTTGTGGCCTTTACAGCAAAGCCTCGTTCGGCAAGATACTCCGAAACCGAGTAAACAATCAGGTTTTCGTCATCCACGACCAAAACAGATTGTTTCTCGCTCATACGTCCCCCTGTGCGTGTATTTTCATAATATGATCTCGCAAAAAGTTGTTCAATACTTTATTCCTCATTCCAGTCCTTAACGGTAACAAGCCAAGCTTCTGCTTCTTAATTAACCGGATACCGGCAAAGTGACGGTCGTCCTCGTTCCCTTCCCCGGGGCGCTCACTATTTTTAACGTTCCGCCGTATCTTTCTATGATTCCCCGCGCAACGGAGAGTCCCAGACCGATGTTGCCAAATTTCTGCTTCGTCGTATAAAATGGATCAGATACATTTCCTATCTCTGATTCAGGAATGCCTTCGCCCGTGTCAGTAAAAGTGATCGAGAGGGAATCGGTGTTCGTTTGCCCGCAGAAGACCTTCAAGATTCCGCCGCCTGGCATGGCTTCGACCGCATTCACCAAAATATTCAGGAATGCCTGTCTGAGGTGCACTCGGTCACCCGGCGCGTCAAGCGCATCAGTAAGAAATTCCTTCTCTATGCAAATATTTCCAAGGTCAATCTGTTGTCCGAGAATAAGAAGCGCTTGGTCAAGCACCGAGGGAACGTTGAGCTTTTCGCTCCCGGCAGACGGTCCCTGCGCAAAACTAAGAAGTCCTTTGATTATCCCCTCGGCACGAAGCACCGCCTGTTTTATGCCTTTGACAATATCTTGCCGGCTGGAATCGGATGAAAATGATCCTTCCAGATGCTCGACCCCGTGGAGAATGATTGTAAGAGGATTTCGTATTTCATGGGCCACTCCCGCAGACAGGGTGCCGAGCGAAGCCATTTTTTCAGACTCGACCAGCGCCTTTTCGGCCTCTTTCCGCTTCCTGCTGTAGCGCATGAACAGTCCCGCGATCAGTGTGAGCAAGACCGTAAAGATAACGGAGGTTACGGCCATGAAGGCGTTGATGTTACGCACTACCTTTCTATAATGGTCGGTCTGAAGATCGATCACCCTTTGCATCTCCGCATTCATCCTCGAATAGCTTTTTTCAAGGTCAACGAGGCGGGCACTGCCTTCCTCAAGCCTGTTCTCAAGAAAAAGAGAATTGATCGAAACGATTTTTACATAGTGGTCCAAATACATGCTCCTGATCGCCGCAGCGTCGGCCGGATGCAGTTTTTCAAGAAAGGCCAGTCTCTCAAAGACGCGAAGCGAGTGCCGGGCGGACTGAACGGCGTATCTTTCATCGTGGGTCAGAATCCCGCTTTGGATCGTCCAGTTGATCTCTTGCATCCCTTCGCTGATTTCGTCCAGGAGGCGTTCAGCCTCGATGGTTCTACCCATCTGGTAGCTCTGAAAATGGTAAACCCAGGCGAACGTCGAAAAAACGAAGAGGGCGATCAGCAGGATGGGAAAGACGATCTTACTCGTTTCGGACAGTCTCATCGCGTCACCAATTTTATCGGAATGAAATCCTGGTTCCTTAGAATACGCTGTCCTTCGGGACCCATAAAAAAGGAGACAAACCGTTTCATTCTCCTATTCTCTTTCCTGAAAACTAGATTCAGTTCCCTCCTAATGGGATATTTGCCGTTCATCACATTCTCTCTCGTCCCCTTGATGCCTTCCAGAGTGAGGATCTTTATCGGCATCCCCTTCTCAATGAGGGATGTCGCCGTCCCCAGCGATACATACCCTACCGCGCCGGGCAGCCCACCCACCAGCGTCGCGCTTTCCAGGTTGGACCCGATCTCGTAAGCGCTGTTCGAAATGGACCCGCTCGGGCCTTTCTCGGCGCGAGACGGATGTCTCAATCCGGTATATTCTTCAAAGAGCGCGAGCGTGGACCTACCGGGGAGCTTTGAAATGAGCAGAACGGGCTCGTCCTTTCCTCCGAGCTCTTTCCAGTTCCGCACCGTCCCGCTGTAAAGAGCCACGAGCGAGTCCTTCTGCATCTCCCCGAGGGGATTGCTGTTGTTGACGATGATCACAACAGCGTCGTGACCGATGGTGGCGTAAGCCAGCCTCGCTTTCTCATCGGCCCGGAGTGCCCTTGACACCAGACCGATATCCGCCGCGCCTGAAAGGGCGCTCTCAATGCCTGCCCTGGATCCGCCCCCCTTGACGCTGACCGGAACGCCGTATTTCCTGCGATAAAGCTCTCCGACCATTTCGGCAATCGGCTGGATCGTGCTGGAGCCGGTTATCTCCAGACCGCGTGAATCGGGACCTCCGCCGGCGGCGAAAGCCGTGCCGACAACGATAAACGTCAGAAGCGTCAGGACAGAACAGGTCTTCACTGCAACCTTTCCCTGAATCCGCCGGCTGGAGTCTCGTTGAGAGTTATTCTGAAAACAGGAGGTCGCCGGTGTTTCCATTTCAACGGTGTTTTCAAAACTCACGGATGCTCCTCCACCCAGACTTCTCCATCCGGCGTCGTTTCCTTCTTCCAGATGGGCGTGATTCGTTTTAATTCATCAATGCAAAAACGACAGGCCCTGAACGCCTCATCGCGGTGCTGCGATGCGGCGGCAATCAGCACGATGTTTTCACCAACCGGAAGAACTCCCACGCGGTGGATGATCGTCATGTCGATCGCCCCATACTCGCTGAGGGCCCTGCCCCGTATCTCATAAAGCTTTTTTTCGGCCATTCCGGGATAATGCTCGAATTCGAGCTTTGCCACTTGTCTTTCCTGCGAGATATCCCGTGTGGTACCCAGGAAAGTCACGATGCCGCCGATTGAGGATGAAGACTGCTTGAGTCTGGCAACCTCATGATCAAGGGAGAAAGGTTCTTGCTGAATCCGGACAATGCCGGAGAGACCGGACCCGCCTGAAAAAGGAGGCATGAGTGCGACTTCATCTCCGTCCCTGACCGAAGCGCCCATTTTGACAAACTCGTGGTTAACAGAGACCATGATCGAACCCGAGGAAAGAAAATCGGACAGGGAAGAACATTCCCTTGTTACTCGTGCAAGCAAATCTAAGACCGTGCACGGCGGAGAGTCAATGGTCAATTCAGACAGGCCAGCGCGTTCCCTGAAAATGGCGAATAGTTTGACGGTGATCATGAAATAGCCCTACTTTCTTCGGTTTGAATGGTTTGTTATTTCCGCTCAAACGTCCCGCTCTTGCCCCCCGTCTTTTTCATCAGACCGATGTCGGTTATGATCATGCTGCGGTCTACAGCCTTGCACATGTCGTAGATTGTAAGCCCTGCCGCGGCGACCGCAGTCAACGCTTCCATCTCCACGCCGGTCTGCCCGGTGGTTCCGACCGTAGCTTGCATTTTTACGCACGATGCTTGTTCGTCAAGTTCAAAGGAAATGTCCACGGCCGTCAAGTTCAGCGGATGACACAGCGGTATCAGTTCAGCTGTTTTCTTTGCCGCCATGATTCCGGCGAGCCGTGCCACTCCAAGCACGTCCCCCTTGGAAACTTTGCGGTCCTGGATGAGGCGAAGCGTTTCCGGGAGCATGCGGATGGAGCCCATCGCTACCGCCTCGCGGACCGTTGCCGCCTTTTCGGAAACATTTACCATGCGCGCCGCGCCGTCTTCGTCAAAGTGAGTCAGCATTCGTTTTTATCCGCCGATCTGAG
>JAJXTW010000228.1 GCA_021783455.1 Nitrospirota bacterium
AGTGTCTCTGTGCGCATCGTGCCATAATGCCAACGGAATAAAGGTCTCGATCGATTCAGGGTCTCCTCTGCTCTGCGGCATTACCGTAGATTGGCATAAAGCTGCGACAAAGAAAGCGAAGAAGAAAAAGACAACGTAATAATAGCCAAATCCGCCGGAGGGCCGCGGCTTCGCCCTCCGGCTCTTTATTTTCGCCCTCCCTTCTGGTATAATAATCTGGATCTTAAATTCTTAACTCTGAAGGAAGACAAATCGTCACTATGAATATAGCCTATGTTGCAATTAAGAACCTGAAGAGAAAGCTTGCCAGGACATGGCTTTTATTCGCCATCGTTGCCGTTGTTTCGTGCACGTTGTTTACGGCGACCCTCTTCCTGAAGAGCATAAACAATGCGCTTAAGATCGGGACTTACCGTCTTGGCGCTGATATTCTCGTGGTGCCCGAAAGTGCAGCAGCCAAGGCACAGGCCGCGCTCCTGTCCGGGGAGCCGACTCAGTTTCTGATGGACCGGTCAGTCCTCGACCGCGTCAGAAAGGTCGAGGGAGTAAAGGCCGCCACTCCCCAGCTTTTTATCAAACCGACAAGCTTTACCTGCTGCTTCAACGTCGATGTGTTCCTTGTTGCCTTTGATCCGGACACGGATTTTACGGTAAAACCCTGGCTCGAGAAAAACCTCAACCGAAAACTCGGGATCAATGAGATCATCACCGGCAGGTCCGTCCCCGTCATCATCGGGGACATGATCCCCTTTTTCGGGACCAATTTTAGGGTCGCGGGAACCATGGAACCCACGGGCATGGACTTTTTCGATCGGGCGGTCTTTATGAGCCTCGACGCAGCCTACAAAATGGCCGAAGATTCCAAGACTAAGGCCGTCCAGCCCATCGAGATCGGGAGAGACAAAATATCAACGGTCCTCGTGCAGGTGAATGATGATATTACGCCGGACCGGGTCGCCGTCAGGATCGAATACGCGATCAGCGGCGTAAAAGCCCTGGTGTCTGACAGGGTGATCAGCACTGTCAGGAATCAGCTCTCGGGTCTTATTCATGCGATTATCATTATCAGTATTGTCCTGTGGTTTATTGTCCTCTTGATCATGGCATTCGCGTTTTATATGATTGTAAATGAACGGCGGCGGGAAATCGGCCTTTTACGGGCTATGGGGGCGAATAAAAACCATATTTCGGCGATTCTCCTGATTGAAGCCTCACTGCTGTCGGCCGGCGGCGGCGCGAGCGGCGTTGTCTTCGGTTTTGGGCTGCTCATGAGCTTCAAAAACCTCATGCTGCATTATTTAAAATTACCGTATTTGTTCCCTTCTGCTGCGGAGTTGGCCGTTCTGATCTCCGGAGCAATCGTTTTTTCCCTCGCCACCGGTCTGCTGTCCGCCCTCTTGCCGTCCCTTGCCATTTTAAAGATGGAGCCGTATGAAGCCATCAGGAGGGAAGAATAATGCCGAGAAGAAGACCCCTACCCCTCCTATTGATCGTCGTGGCGCTGCTCACCGCATGCTCCCAGGATAACGAAAGGCCCTCCGTCCAGGTCTCCCCGCAAAAATCCGACATCCAAGTGCGCATGGAACAGGTCGCAAGCAATCCCCGAGATGCAGATGCATGGTTTCACCTCGCGGAACTCTACGATGGGGCCGGTATGTACCCCGAGGAGATTGACGCCCTCAAAAAAGTCATCGCCCTCAAACCGAAAGAAATCGGTTACGCCTACGAGCAGCTCGGCACAACTTATAACAGGATCGGCAAGTACCGGGAGGCAGTCGGATCTTTTTTAAAGGCAAAAGAACATTCCCCGAAGAACCCGGTGATTTATAACAACCTCGCGGCTTCTTACGGCATGCTTGGAAAAACAAACGAGCAAATTTCTGCGCTCGAAAAAGCTGTCGCCCTGCGTCCGCACTATGCAACTGCCCGCTACAATCTTGGCATCGTGTTCCTCAAAAAGGGAAACCGGACCGAAGCGCTGAAACAGTATCAAGAACTGAACAAGTTCGATGAAGGAACTGCACAGGTCCTCAAGAAAGAAATCGACGCAAAGGGAAAATGATCAAGGCCGGAGGTGCGATACTATGGGAACGATACGTTCTGTCTTTCGCGTCGTTTTTTTTATTATTTTAATTTCCTCGGCTGGTTCATCGGCGCTTGCGGAAACCATTCAATGCACGGAATGCGGCATGATGGTCGACATGAGTTCGAAGTTTACCGCAAGGATCGTCACAGGCAATACGACCAGTTATTTCTGCGACATCGGCGACCTTTTTTCCTACCTGAAACGGACGGGTTCGACGACTGCCGGAGCCGGGGTAAAGGACTTCACGACGGGGGAATGGCTCCCCGCCAACAAGGCTTTTTACGTCCATGACGATAAGAAGTTCAAAACGCCCATGGGATGGGGCGTCGCCGCGTTTAAGGAGAAAGCGCCGGCTGCCGCAGCAGGGGCCGTGCTGGACTTTGATTCCACAGCAAAGACGTTGAAATGAAGAAACTGATCGCCTTTTGTGCCTTCGCTGGAGGGCTTCTTTTGGTACTCCTCCCGCGCTACATTCTTCCTGCCTGCGAATACGTGGGATACGCCCATATGCACTGCGGAGACACGGCACGGGCGGAATTCATGGCCGGGGCCGTGCTCATGGCGATCGGCATAACGACGTTTTTTTTAGAGCGGCGTCTCTTGCTCATCACCAGCGCGGTTACGGCGATTATAGTGTACGGAGTGTCGTTTTGGCTCCCCGATAAAATCGGTTATTGCATGAGCAGCAGAATGCCGTGTAATTACGGGATGGTGCCCGGCATCCGGTTCATAGATACGATTGGGGCGCTTATTCTGATTGTTGCGGTCATTAATCTGGTGAGAACATCACAGAAGAAGAGGATTCCATGATTGAATTGAAGGGACTGTCGAAAACCTATGCTGTTTCGGGTAAGATCATTAAAGCGGTTCAGCCGCTGGACCTTACCATTCAACAAGGAGAGTTTGTTTCCATCGTCGGCCATTCGGGAAGCGGGAAAAGCACCTTTTTAAGCCTCATCGGAGGCATTGCCCGCCCGGACACCGGGACAGTCAACATCGACGGCACGAACATATGGGGATACAATGATAAAATGCTCTCGAAGCTCAGAAATGAAAAATTCGGTTTTGTGTATCAATTTGCCAGCCTCATCCCGACCTTGAACGCGACGGAGAATGTGCTCCTCCCGACGGTCTTTGGCGGCGGAAGAAAAGCTGCCGATGCGGCAAACCTGCTTGACCTCGTGGGACTCGGCGACAAAAAAGACCGCTATCCCTCAGAACTGAGCGGCGGCGAACAGCAGCGGGTGGCAATTGCCAGGGCCTTCATTCACAATCCTGAGATCATTCTTGCCGACGAGCCCACGGGCGACCTGGACGAAGATACTGAAGCGGAAATCATGAACTTCTTCGAGAAAATTAACCGCGGGAAGAAGGTCACCATGATCATGGTGACCCACAGTTCCGAGATAGCACTTCGCGCCCCGTCGCGGTTCCGCATGAAGCAGGGAGTTATCGAACAGTTGAATTGATCTGATCGCTTATACATGCCAACGGCGTTAATAAAAAACGGCGGCCCCCAGGGGCCGCCGTTTTTTATTTTGCCTGAACCGGATCGTATGCCGAGCT
This sequence comes from Nitrospirota bacterium, assembly GCA_021783455.1. Taxonomy (GTDB): domain Bacteria; phylum Nitrospirota; class UBA9217; order UBA9217; family UBA9217; genus JAJYKN01. Next base: position 3,653 of record JAJXTW010000228.1, read on the forward strand.
CTCGTCTATTTGTTCTTCTTTTCGCCGAACTGATAATCGTATTCCGCCGGGTGATGGCGTTTCAGCTCTTCGGTCGTCATCTTCCCCGTAAGCCACATCCAGTTCATGGGGAACACCTCGGAACGCAAGTGTTCGTTATAGAAATGGAAGATCAGGATGAACACGATGGCCAGGAGGGCTTCATCACTGTGCATGATGAAGATCACGTCCCAGATCCACTGAAGCGTCGAGACCGGGAAAAGCGACGATACCGTCACCGGGAACGCCAGAAAAAAACCGGAGGCCCCGATGATGAACATGCCCCAGTAGACCGCCCAGTAGTCGAACTTCTGCATGTAGTTGAATTTGCCGAAATAGGGTTTCTCTTTCCTGAAGCCGAAAAAGTACATGAAATTATGGTAGGCGTCGACAACGTCCTTCGGCATGGGGACGAGAGAGAGCCGCATCCCTCCCTTGCGTGCCTGATTGATAAGGTAGAACTGGTGGTAAATGAAGTCGAGCAGCATCGTGATGCCTGCTACGCGGTGGATGATCCCCGCCGATTTTGCGCCGCCCCAGAAGCGGATCCACGCACTCGCCGGATCCTGATAGGCGTATTTCAGCCCCCACCCCGTAAAGGCCAAGAGCAGGAACGTCGTAAACATAATGACATGCTGGATCCTCGCCGAAAGATCGAACCGCTCGATCTCCGCAGGAATAGTATTATTACTCATGTTTCCCTCCCTTTCTCAGCAACCGGTCGCGGATGTCCGCATAGATGTCCAACAGCACGTGAAGGCAGATAAACAAAAATACGCTCACGGTAAGGAGGATCAACGCGATCTCGGTGAAGTGCGCCACAGGATCAGGCGCCTGGTGCGTAATCGCAGCTACAAACTTGGGAGTGGCCCCGCTGTGGCATTTACCGCACGTGGCAATCTTGTTCGGACCGGCAACGGGGGAAGCAGGGTCCTTGGGA
>JAJXTW010000229.1 GCA_021783455.1 Nitrospirota bacterium
CTTTCTTTTACCGCAACTGTCCTTAAATTATTCTATTGTTTTCGGAAAAAACAAGGGTCTACAATACGGAGAATTAAGGGAGGGGATCTTTGGGATGACGAACGCCAGGCTCATTATTTGATTCCGATATCATAATGTCACATCGCCCTCAATGAAAGATACTGGAGAGATGAAGGAACTTCTCGCAAAGTTCCTTATTGATACCCCAATTGCCCATGTCAGTGAAGATAACCGAATACATCCGCTTTATGATCATTTGCTCTGTACTGCCGAACTTGCCGGGAATTTCGCGGCGAAATTCGGGTGCCGGGAATGGGGCTATCTGGCCGGACTGTGGCATGATTTGGGGAAGTATTCGCCTGAATTTCAGCGCTATATTCTTGCAGCGAGCGGATTCGATGAGCATATAGAAAACGCTCCAGGGAAAGTTGACCACTCCACTGCCGGAGGTATCCATGCGGTTGAAAATTTCAAAAAAATGGGGCGTGTATTTGCGTATCTGATTGCCGGACATCATGTCGGCCTGCCTGATTGGCAAAGCGATACGGCAGGGATGGCGGCTTTAGTGCAGCGATTGGAAAAGGAAGCACTTCTGGCGTCGGCGCGATCCGGTGAAATTCCAGCAAATGTCCTCAGTCGCCCTTTGCCAGCCGAGCGGCCAAAAGCTGGCTCGGACCTGTCGTTGTCGTTTTGGATACGGATGCTTTTTTCATGTCTGGTAGACGCTGATTTTCTTGATACCGAGGCATTCTTTGATCCCGAAAAGGTCCGGTCGCGCGGAGCGTATCCTCTACTGGAGGAACTTGTTCCTTTATTTGATGACTATATGCTACGCAAGATGGAACAGGCTCCCGATACCGATGTTAACCGGATACGCAAGAAAATATTGAAGCGATGCCACGCAATAGCAACAAGTCAGCCTGGATTTTACACACTAACCGTACCTACGGGAGGTGGCAAGACACTTTCATCAATGGCTTTTGCTCTATCTCATGCCCTCGCCTTCGGAAAGGGCCGGATTATTTATGTGATTCCCTATACGAGCATTATTGAGCAAACAGCGAACCAGTTTCGAACTATTTTCGGCGATGCCGTCATAGAGCATCACAGCAATCTGGATGTGGAGGATGAAAAAAAGGAGAATGGCCAGTCACGCCTTGCCTGCGAAAACTGGGACGCTCCTGTTATAGTCACGACAACGGTGCAATTCTTCGAGTCCCTTTTTGCAAGCCGCACAAGTCGATGCCGCAAACTCCATAATATTGCCAATAGTGTAGTTGTTCTTGATGAGGCCCAACTGCTACCTCCCGATTTCCTGAATCCTATTCTCGAAGCACTTACCGAATTACAAAAAAACTATGGCGTGACGATTCTCTTAAGCACAGCCACGCAACCTGCTCTTGGTCCGCACAAGACATTAGATTTCAATTTTAAAGGATTGCCAGGGATGATGGAAATTATGGATGATCCTGCGGGGCTCTGCCGCAAGTTGGAACGGGTAAAAGTCCAAGCTATGCGCGATCTCAAAGAGCCCATGTCATGGGAGGAGGTTTCCGCATGCTTGAGGGGGCATGGCTCGGTGCTCTGTATTGTTAATCGACGTGATGACGCCCGAACGTTATGGGAACTGATGCCGGAAAAGACATATCACCTCTCGGCGCTAATGTGTGGTGCGCACCGCTCAGAAAAAATCGCAGAGATAAAAGAACGCCTGAAGAGCGGCAAGCAGGTCCGGGTAATCAGCACGCAATTGGTGGAGGCCGGAGTAGATATTGATTTTCCGGTAGTCTATCGTGCTCTGGCGGGACTTGACTCCATTGCACAGGCAGCGGGAAGGTGCAACCGTGAAGGCTTGCTGGACAGAGGAGAGGTTTATGTTTTCATTCCGCCGAGTCCAATCCCTGTCGGGCACCTTAGGCAGGCTGCCAGGATAGGATGCCGGCTGTTGGAGGAAAATACGAAAGAACCGCTTGCTCCTGACCGTTTTGAGGCCTTCTTTCGGGAGTTTTATTGGATTAGAGGAGAACATCTGGATAGGGAAAACATAATCGGCCTTCTGAAAAATGATCCCCAACTTGCGGTCAGCTTCCGGGAGGCGGCAAAAAAATTCAAGCTGATCGACCAGGATTCTTACGCGCCGGTTATAGTGCGCTACCGGAATAGCGAATTGATCAATCTGTTACAGCATAGCAAGCCGGCGCGATGGCTTTTGAGGCGTTTACAGCGTTATGTCGTTAATCTTCCGCGCCGACTGCATAATCAGCTTGCTGATTCCGGTGCCATCCGTGAGGTGCATCCAGGTATTTTTATCCAGGCACATGGAGCGCTTTATCATGAGGAACTGGGCTTCTGTCCGGACAAATCCATGGTTTATGAGCCAGACGAATTAATGTGCTAAATCCATGAAAGGAGGCTTTATGAATGAGACTGATAGAAAAAGCCGTCCATTTCGGCTGAAAGTATGGGGCGAAAATGCCTGTTTTACCCGCCCGGAAATGAAAGTTGAACGCGTCTCTTATGATGTAATGACCCCATCATCGGCAAGGGGCGTACTTGAGGCGATCTTGTGGAAACCGGCTATCCTATGGCATATAACGCAGATTGACGTCCTTAAGCCTGTACGTTGGGAATCGGTCAGACGAAACGAGGTTGGATGTGCCATGTCGCCACGAACGGAGCAGATATTCATTGAAGAACAACGCCAACAGCGGGCCGGGCTTTTTTTGAGGGATGTTGCTTATACGATTCATGCTTTTTTTGAACTGACCGGCAAGGCTGGTCCAGGGGATACTGTTATCAAATTTCAGGAGATGTTTTTGCGCCGGGCGGAAAAGGGTCAGGGCTTTCACAGGCCATATCTCGGGTGCAGGGAGTTCGCTGCGCATTTTGAACCTGTTTTATTTGACCAGCCCCTGCCGGAGCCCATCCAGGAGAGCCGCGAATTTGGCTATATGCTTCATGATATTGCCCATGATAATACGGCTGACAGGAACAACCAGCATTTTTGCACTGAGAAGTGCACGCCTCGTTTTTTCCGTGCAGTCCTTGAAAATGGTTGCATGAAGGTACCGCCCCTTGACGGCATGGAGGTGCGGTCATGATCTTGCAGGCGCTCTACAATCTTTATCTCAGAAAAGAGAATGAACTTCCCCCGGAAGGATTTGAACAGAAGGAAATCCCATTCCTGATCGTTCTTGACCAAGAGGGCAATTTTAATGGATTGCAGGATACCCGCTCTCCCCAGGGGAAAAAGCTTGTCGCGCGAAAGTTTCGCGTTCCCAAAGAGCACGGACGATCAGGGAAAAACGCATGGCAAGTGGCAAATCTGTTATGGGACCACTACGGTTATGTCTTGGGGTGGCCAAAATCTGATTCTGATTCAGATAAGGAAATGGCACTGAAACAACATCGCTCGTTTGTGTCGAGCGTCGAAGCTCTCCATTCAGCGTATCCCAATGATACCGGGATAACGACCGTCTGGCTCTTCTTGAACTCGGATCAGAAACAAAATATTTTTCAGGACCCCTTATGGAATGAGTGTAAAAAAATATCCGTCGGCAATCTGAGTTTTCGCCTCAACGATGAATTGGGGCTAGTCTGTGAGAACGATAATGTCCGTACATATGTGGCAAGCGTATCTGAACCAGAAGATGAAAGCGATATTACGACATCATCGGCGTTAGATATTGAAGGGATATGTCTCATTACTGGTGAGCGCGCATCGATAGCCCGGCTGCATCCTAGAACCCCTATTCCAGGGGCAAAGAGCAACGCAAAAATAGTTTCTTTTCAGAAGAACATGGGGTTTGACTCATATGGAAAAGAGCAGAGCTATAACGCACCGATGAGCAAACGCTCGGCTTTTGCGTATACGACGGCGCTTAATCACCTGCTTGCCAAGGGCTCGCGTCAAAAGATTCAGGTTGGCGATGCCAGTACCGTTTTTTGGGCCGGGCGTGAGAACATCCTGGAAGACGTTTTCGCGGCCCTCTTCGGCGAGCCCTCGAAAGAAAATCCCGAACAGATGAACGCCGCCATTCGGGCTCTTTATAAAGCGCCGGAGACCGGCGCGCCGCCGCTCGATGAAGATTATACCCGTTTCTATGTTCTGGGGCTTGCCCCTAATGCCGCACGGATTGCCGTCCGCTTCTGGCATGCCGGAACCGTGGGCGAGACCGCCAGACATATTCGGCAGCATTTCGAGGATTGCGCCATCGTCCACGGGCCAAGTCTGCCGGAACACCTATCAATATTCCGTCTGCTGGTCTCCACAGCGGTGCAGAGAAAGTCGGAAAATATCCAGCCCAATCTTGAAGGGGAGTTTATGAAATCGATTTTGAGCGGGACGCCTTATCCGCAGACGTTCCTTGCTTCGGTTATCCGCCGCTGCAGGGCGGAACGAGAAATCACATACCCGCGCGCTGCACTCATAAAAGCAATGCTGGCAAGGGAAACAAGATATTACAACCAAGATGAAAAGGAGGTAAGCATGGCATTAGACCCAGGCAACTTAAATATCGGGTACAGTCTTGGCCGTCTGTTCGCCACACTTGAAAAAATTCAGGAAGAGGCTAACCCCGGAATCAATGCGACTATTAGAGACC
>JAJXTW010000230.1 GCA_021783455.1 Nitrospirota bacterium
CTTCCTCCTCCCCCGCCTCCACACCCGGCAAGGACGAACGAAACAACCAAGAGCAACATTCCTACAAAGAGCCATTTGATATTCTTCATCTTTTTCTCCTTCTCCTTTGGGAATAGATAATTCCGATACACATAGCGAAGTCTAGCAATTAACCACCGCGCTGTCAAATACAATAAACTTGAAACTTGCAGATAGATGACGAAAATCAAATTTGATGGTCTCGTAATTAAACTTCTTGACAGTGCGAAGCGCCGGCATCAGGGACGCCCGTCGTGTCCGTGAACGAGGGAGGAATACGAGATTCGCGCGAGGGTTGTCCTGCGAGTATGCTTGTGAACGGCGGACCGAAGCAAATGGCCGCAGCTGTTATTGCTACATTGAAAGATCATTCTCTACAGGTCTAAGCTGATAAGGGATTGAATTGGTGATGTCCTCATCCGGAACCGGATTTTTTTATTTTTTTGCCTCCCGAAGGAGGCTGGCAATTTCGGTTTTAAGTTTTTCTGCGACAATCTCGCCATAAAACATGCGCGCGGTTTTATCTACCTCGTCCAAGTGGTCCCAACAGGCGTCGCCGTGTTTGGCGTGGAGCTCGTCTATTTTTTTGACCAATGTCGGCGCCTTGGGTCCGAGCATTTGTTCAGCCAACGCCTTTACCAGATCGATGCATTCGCGTGAAACCTCTATGTATCTGCCGACGGCCAGTTTTTCCATGGCCTCCTCGAAGCCGTCCAGCCCCTTGAGTGTCGTGCGGATGTCGTCGAGCGATCGTCTGCCATTCACCTGCACCAGAATGTTCCGGCACCGGGCAGTCAATTCAGGGGGCATGTTCTTGATCGCCTCCCGGCCTTTCTGCGTCAGTTTAAGAATGCCCCCCTCCATCATCTCCCCCTCCTTGGTGGATTGAAAAAGCGTGCTCTACACGTACAACGTTATCGTAGCGCCCATTCCGTATTCGATGAAGGTTGCCAGACCGCCATATTCTATACCGTCAATCAGGTCTTCTTTCTTCATCCCCAGGACGTCCAGGGTCATCTGACACGCCACGAGCTTTACGCCTGAGTCGCGGCACATGTCCAGAAGCTCCTTGATTGTGGGCACTGACTGCTTTTTAAACATATTCTTCATCATCATGGAGGCCATAGCCGTCATTCCCGGAAGGGCCCCGATAAGGTTCGGCACCGGCATGGGCATGGCCGGATTGGCGAGTGGGGCCACCTTAAGATTGGCGTCTTTTCTCAAGATGTTTATGCCGTAGAGGGTGAAGAAGATCGAGGCCTCAATGCCCATGCTTCGGGCACCTGTTGCCAGCAGGAGCGGCGGGTAAGCCATGTCGAGCGTCCCCTTCGAGGCAATGATCGCCGCCCGGTTTTTGTTCGCCTTCTGCTCCCCGGCACGGACTTTTTCTTCGAGCGTTTCGATCTTGTTCAATAAAGAGTCATAGATTTGTTTTGAGGCCTGGACGATCCGCTGGTCGATATACTTGTTCAGCGATGAACGTAACTGCGGGTCCAACTCTTTTACCAGTTCCGTAGTCATTTTACTCCTCCCTTAAAGCAAGGTAATTGAAACGCAACGCCTCTATATTTATTTGGCCAATAATAACAAAAAGAAACAGTATTGTAAAGTTTTTAAACCAACCCAAGAACAGCGATAGAAAATGAGCAGGCCCTCTTGAAGCGTCTGCGACCGGTTTTTGAAACCCGCTCGCCCTCCTTGATCTCACAACAACCTCAAAGAGCAGCCCTGTCTCATTTCGCGGGGACTTTTTCGCTCAAATTCCCCAATCAAGGCGCACTGATCCTGTGATGCCTCTTTCCCCTGACTCCAGTGCGCGCTATGGCGCCAAACTTACGCCTAGTACCAGGCGCCTACGCCAGATCCGCAGGCGAGAACACCACGTCGTCCCGGAAGGCTTTGATGAGGTACACGGCCTTCATCAGTTCTTCATCCTTCACGTTCACCAGCGCCGCGTTTAAGCCCGCCCCTGCCAGATAGCAAAGATAGGCTGAGGCAACCGATGTCTTCAGTTTCTTCGGCAGGCCGGTGGTAATGTTCGAGAGCCAGATCACCGTATTGAGCGGGGGATCGACCATTTCGTTCAAAACGATGATGCTTTCGTGGGCGTTCAAGAGGTGCTCCTGGCCCTGGCCTCTGCCGATGTGCACGACCGACGGGTCGGCGAAAAGACGCTCGTTCGGGACGTCCGCCGCGTTTGCCTTCTCGATCAAGTCCTCGAGGATCATGAGCTTGGCCTCGAGCGTCGCGGGAACGGTCCCCTTGAGCGCGCGGATGATGAGGTTGGATTTTGTCTCCCGCACCAGGGAAAGCAGCTCCTCGGAATTCTTTTCGTCGGCGGAAAGGTAATTGACGATCGGCGGCTCTTCGCAGAGCGCCACGGCTTTTTTAAGCGCAGCCGCGTTCCGCGAATCCAGGCAGAGGGGAAGGCCTGCGCCTTTCTGGACTGCCTCTGCTGCAAAGGGAAGGAGGTCCTCGTCGCCTGACCCGTCGGCGGAGACCTGCACATTGACCAGGTCCGCGCCTTTTGCCGCGAGCTCCTTTGCCATGGCTTCGATTGCCTTCCGGTCTTTTTTCTTCAGGGCCCCCATATAGTCTGCATTTCGAATGTTCAGGTTTTCCGCGATTACGAGCATGCCGTCCTCCTCCATAAGATGAAAATGATCTTGATTGAATTGAGTATAGCATAAATTCAAGGCGGACTTCTTTTCTCCCGCGGCCTGCTCTTGACAAAATCCTGTTATCGATTATAGTTGAACCATGCTGATCGAAAAACTGGGCCTGCAGCACAAGGAGGTCCTGACGCCCCTGCTGAAGGAAGCGCAGGCAGGGCTCTCGGAATACACCTTTGCCAACCTGTATTTGTTCCGGGGCAACCACGATTACGAAGTCATCAAGGACCGGATCATTTTCATCAAAGGGAAATCCTACGACCATCAAACGTATCTCATGCCGACCGTCGATTTGCGCGCCGTGGAGGTGAGCCTGCTCAAAGAGCTCCTGAAATCCGCCGACTTTCTCTTCCCGATCCCCGAGCCGTGGCTGACGGCATTTCCCTCCGGGCAATTCGAGGTCGCCTTCAACGAGGGAGACGCGGACTATGTGTTCACGGTGGAGAAAATGAGCACCTATAAAGGAAGGAACCTGCACAAGAAAAGGAACCTGCTGGCCCAGTTCCTGAAGCTGTACACCCACGACGCATTGCCGCTCACCAAGGAGCGGCTTGACCAGGCGCGTTTTATTCTCGACGACTGGCAGGCGACCTCCGGGATGAATGCAGCGGATACGGATTACGCCGCCTGCCGCGAGGCGCTCGACCGATACGACGAACTGGTCCTCTGCGGCGGCATCTATTACGCGGAAGGCGAGCCCGCGGGGTTCGTGCTCGGCGAAGAAGTGAGCGATGAGACCTTTGTGCTGCACTTCGCCAAGGCGCGCACCAGGTTCAAGGGCATCTACCAGTTCATGTTCAACAATTTCGCGAAGATCCTCCCGCCGAAGTACAGGTACCTGAACCTGGAACAGGACCTGGACAAGGAAAACCTGCGCGTATTTAAAGCGTCCTATGTGCCCGATATGATGATGCGGAAAGCCCGGGTCAGGTTGAAATAAACTGTTGATGCGGCGCCCTCCGGCGGAAAATAAAGAAACAAAAAAAGTTCCTTTTCCGTCCGCGGGAGATGCCGTATAACCGGTATGAACAAAGTCGGATTCATATACGATGAAGCCTGTCTCCGCCATGAGCCGCCCCCATGGCACCCGGATTCGCCGGACCGGCTCATCAACATCATCGTCACGCTCAAGGCCTCCGGCGTCTGGCCGAAGCTGGTTTCCCTGGCGCCGCGCCGCGCGACGGAAGCGGACATTGCGCGCGTCCACAGCAACGGGTATTTCGAAAAAATAAAGACCTTCGGCGCAGGGGAACTCGATCCGGATACTTATCTCTCGGAAAACAGCTTTGAGGCGGCGCTCCACGCCGCGGGCGCGGTCCTGGAAGCTGTCGAACAATGCAGAAACGGCGTGATAGGCCGCGCGTTCTGCGCGATCCGGCCTCCGGGACACCATGCCGAAGCAAACCAGGGCATGGGGTTCTGCATCTTCAACAATGTCGCGGTCGGCGCAAAGTATGCCCAGGCCATCGGTTTTGAACGAGTTTTCATCATCGATTTCGACGCCCACCACGGCAACGGCACGCAGCATATCTTCGAAGAGGACGACAGCGTATTCTATTTCAGCACGCATCAGCATCCCTACTATCCCGATACGGGCAGGGACATGGAACGCGGCACGGGCAAAGGCCTGGGGTTCACCTACAATGTCCCGATCCTGGCCGGTTCGGGAAACAAGGATTATCTGTACGTGTACCAGGACATCCTTCCCGGCCTCGTCCCTCGTTTCAAGCCGGACCTCGTTCTCGTGTCCGCGGGCTACGACATCCACGTGAACGACCCCCATGCGAACATCCGGGTATCGGACGAGGGAATTCACGGCATCGTCCGGGGCATCCTGCATGCCTGCGCGTCCTGTCCGTCCGTATTCGTGCTCGAAGGCGGCTACGACCTGCCGTCGCTCTGCGATTC
>JAJXTW010000231.1 GCA_021783455.1 Nitrospirota bacterium
AAGATGAACTGAACGTCATATCCACGACAAGGAGCCTCAAGTCTATCTCTCAAGTTGCCGAGAACGTCACGGTGGTCACCGCTGCGGAGATCAAACTCATGAACGCCCATACGCTCGCCGACGTCCTGAACACCGTCACGGGGATACAAGTCTTCTTAACCGGCGGCCCTGGCCAATTGGCTATGCCATACATTCAGGGCGCTGACAAAATGAACGTGACCGTTCTTATCGATGGCGTCGTTTTAAACAATCTTTCCGACAATACCGCAGATATCGGCACGGTCCCGGTCCAGATGATAGAGAAAATAGAGATCATCAAAGGCCCGGCATCTTCAGCGTGGGGCTCGGCCCTCGGGGGCGTGGTGAACGTTATTACCAAAGCGGGCAGCCTGGACCATCAGGGCAATATGGTTTCCGCGTCCTTTGGCAAGAAAAACACCGACGATTTTCGCGCGGAAACTATGGGCAAGCAGGACAAGGTCGGTTATTATCTCTTTGCCGGGAGACTGCAATCCGACGGCCTGACGCAACACTTCGGCGTTTCCGATAATAACGCCTATGCAAAGCTGACCTATGGACTTACCGACAATACCGATATTCTGTTCACCCTTGGGTATGGCAGAAATTCCGTAGGTCAGGGCGTGGACACGGTGTATGACCTGACCTTTGACGATATCGAAGAGAGAACACTCTCCACAGTTGCGATAAATTCCCTGCTAAGCAAGGATTTGGAGCTGAACATATCGATCCGGACCATGCAACAAGCGTTTACTTCGAAAACTACGGGCGCGATGTTGGAAAATGATAAGTATACCGACAAAGGATACGGATCGGGTGCGAAACTCACTTGGAAAAGCGCTTTCAACACAGTGGTTTTTGGCGCGGATTATGATAACAAATCGCTGAAATCGACTGCTATCGCGGGAGGGGAACAAGGATTAATAAAATCGGCTTTGTATGCAAATGATACTATTTCAATGAACAAACTCTCGATCACCCCCGGAATCAGGTATGACTCCACGAGTTCGAATGGAGATATTACAAGCCCAAGCCTCGGGATTACGTATAGCATTGCAAACAGTACGATATTGCGGGCCTATGCCGCAAATGGGTTCAGTATACCAACGCTCTTTTTTACCTACGGGGATAATGCGAGCTACATGGCAAATCCTGACTTGAAAATGGAACAGGTCACGTCGTATCAGACCGGAGTCGAAACCGCAGCCGTAAAATACCTTTGGATGAAGGTGTCCGCATTCAAGAACGAAATAAAGGATGCTTTCGCTTATGATACAGATCCAGTAACGAACATCCGCACATATGTAAATAGTGGAAGGCAAAGGATCGAGGGGTTCGAGGTAGAGATGAAGACCATCCCTGTCTACCACACAGCCCTGACCGCAGGTGCGGAATTTATCGATGCAAAGGACCTCGACACGGGCTTGAGATTACAGGATATTCCAACCCGTGTGTATGACATCGGCCTTCGCTACAATGACGAAAAGTCATTCAAAGCCTTGCTCAAAGGCCGTTATATCAACTGGAATGCAGAGCCATGGTATCAAGGGAAATACAGCTCCTATGTTTTCGACCTCAACATGATCAAGAACATCTATCAACACAAGGACGCTTCTCTGGAAGCATTTTTGAATGTTCATAATATCTTTAGCAACGATCAGTATTTAGCTTCTATATATCAAAACCCAAGGCAATGGCTCGAAGGAGGCTTACGGTATACGTTCTAGCGGACTTGTAAAAATCCATCTTGTCTTATCAATCTGAATAAGAGGTATGAGTTCTGCTACTCCTCCGCAAGACCTGTTCGAACGAATGCTTCCGCCCGCAATCAACAGGGCGCTGCTGAAATCATTTGTAGCGTCGGAGTTTATCTCCGACGATCTTGCTTTTCTAAAAAGGGGGTGAGGAGAATGGCAAAACGCATCGCAGTCAAAAAGAAAGCTATGAAAAAGAAGGCAACAAAAAAGAAAGCTGCAAAAAAGAAAGCTGCAAAAAAGAAAGCAACGAAAAAGAAGGCAACAAAAAAGAAAGCTGCTCTTACGTCAACGACATGTTGCGCCGGAGCGCTCATCCGGATCTAATAAGCCACATATCCGAACGAGGGAGAGCGAACGCTCTCCCTCATGTTTTCTAACCAATGGATTCATTGAGATAACCATGCCGCTTTCCCGCTATTGTAAAATATATCGTAAACCCGAAGACCAAAAACAGGTCATGCTGTTCTCAACCCTGACAACGGCTGTCGCAGACGTAGCTTCGGAAGTTTTGCAGGACATCGAAAAAGACAATCTATCGAAGTCGGAAAAGAAAACCCTCACGGACCTCGGCTTTCTCGTAAAGAATCATGAATCGGAAAAGCGGGGGCTGCTCAGGTACATCGATGACGTGAACGCGGAGAACAATGTATTCATTGCCATCGTGGTCCTGAACCTCGATTGCAACCTCGGGTGCAAGTATTGTTACGAGGGGAAAAGAAAAGGCAAGCATGCCCTGTCCGCGGACACGGCACACGATTTTGCTGACTTTGTAGAATCCGGCATCCTTAACAACAAGGATGCGCTCAATCTTGTTTTTTACGGCGGCGAGCCGCTCTTGAGCGTTGATACGATCATTCGCATTTCAAAAAGCATGCGCTCGATCGTCAAAAAGCAGGGAATAGAGTTCAGCTTCTCGTTTATCACGAACGGCACGCTTCTTACGCCTCAGGTGGTTAAAAAATTAAAGCCTTTCGGACTTCGGGCCGCAAGCGTCACTCTCGACGGGCCCAAAGAGGTGCACGACGCGTTCCGGCCCTTCAAGACCGGGAAGGGTTCATTCGATATTATTGTTAAAAACATCAAGAACGTCTCTTCGTTGATCGACGTGCACATCGGAGGCAACTATACTCAAGACCGCTACCGCGAATTCCCCCGGCTGCTCGATTACCTGATCGAAAGCGGCCTGACCCCTGATAAAATTTCCTCCATCAAATTTGACCCGGTTTTTCAGGAAAGCAATGAATTTGCTCCGCCTGATTTTCACGACGGCTGCATGTCGATAAACGAGCCCTGGCTTGTGGAAGCGGCCATCTTTCTCCGGGAGGAAATACTGAAGCGCGGCTTTCGCACGCAGCTGATCGGGCCTGTCGTCTGCGCCGTGGAACGCCCGGACAACCTTGTCGTGAATTACGACGGGGCGCTGTACAAATGCCCGGGGCTTGTGGGGAGGAAAAATTTCTGCGTGGGTTCCGTGAAAACAGGCATCCGTGACCATCGTGCGACCCACTGCCTTGACAACTGGAAGAACGACGAATGCCTTGCCTGCGCCTACCTTCCGCTCTGCTTCGGCGGGTGCAGGTACATGAAACTCCTCCGCGACAACGATATGCAGGGCCTTGACTGCAAAAAGGGGTTTTACGATAAAACGCTTGAAGCGTTCGTGCGGCAGGATGTAACATATGCCGAACAAGGTTGATAGATTCGCAAAAAGTCTATTTTAGCCACGGAGGTCACCGAGGACTCAGAGAAAACGTTTTATTTATTAAAGTCTTACTCTGTGCTCTCTGTGTGCCTACCTATACGAACCTTCACTTGTGGCAAATCCTGACTTCTTACGGTTTCATCAAGGTTGATGGAGGCGAGGGACCTCTCGCTCGCTACCTGATTATGCGTGTTCCTCTATGAACATCATTTTCCGCATCATACACGGCTGCAAACGGAAAGCCGCGCTCGTCACGGCCGCGCTATCCTTGTGCCTTTTAGCTTCTCCTCTCTCCCTTCATGCCTTCGAAGTAACCATCGTGAAAGACACCGATATAAAAGCGTACGAGGACGCTATCCAGGGCTTCACCAGCGCTTGCGGCTGCAGCACGAACGAAATCGATCTGTCCGTTGAAGACGACGGGCTGGAAAAGGCCGTCAAAGCTCATCCTGACGCTTTTTTCGTCGTGGGCACGGAGGCCTTCAGAAAAGCCGAAACGATTAAAAACTTCCCGATCATTTACACCATGGTGATGCCGTCGGAGACGGCCGATGCGCTGGGAGATAACGTGTCCGGCGTCAGCATGGACATTTCCCCCGAAACCTACCTCAGCGCCATGACGAAACTCTTTCCCGGCGTCAGGAGGATCGGCGTGCTCTCCGATCCGGAACAGACCGGCCCCTTTGTCCGGGAAGCCGCAGCCGCTGCCCGGGCCAGGGGGATTACGCTGGTGGTGAAGACCATTCGCGATCCCCAGGAAGCACCCGCGCTTTTAGCACAGCTCCGGGGCAAGATCGATGTTTTGTGGATGCTGCCCGATTCCACCCTCATCAATTCCGAATCAGTTGAGTACCTGATGCTGTTTTCTTTTCAGAACAACGTGCCTCTGTTCGCTTTTTCGAAACAGCTCGTCGACCGGGGAGCCGTGGCCGCGCTCAGCATCAACCCCTATGATCTGGGCGTCCAGGCGGGAAACATCGCCCGGCTTTTATCGCAGGGCAGGAAAGGCCCTTTGCGGGCCTATGCGGAAAAACCTCACCTGAGCGTGAACAGGAAAGTTGCCGCAAAAATCGGTGTAAGGATCGGCAATGACCTCAATAAGGCCGACAAA
>JAJXTW010000232.1 GCA_021783455.1 Nitrospirota bacterium
TATGGTTTTCGGAATGTGAAAACGCTGCAAACTGCCTTGTATCATACACTTGGCAACTTGCCGGAACCGAAAACCGTCCACAGATTCTGCTGAAGAACCTTATTTTTACGGTCGAAGTCATTCTGTTTTTTTACAAGAGGAGTTCAGGTGGAACCGAAAATTGGTCTTGCACTTGGCGGCGGGGCGGCGAGGGGGCTCGCCCATCTGGGCGTGCTCAAGGTCTTCGAGGACGCAAAGATCCCGATCAACATGATTGCCGGAACCAGTTTGGGCGCCCTGATCGGCGGGATGTACGCATCCAATCCTGATACCTCCTACTGGATAGGTCGGGTGGACCAGTATCTCCGCGGCTTTCGCTCGAGGAAAACGCGCCTTGAATTTCTTAATAAGCTGGAAGAGCCCACCAATAACCACCGCGGTTTTTTCGGCGATATGGCTTTCCTGCTCCGGAAAGGGTACTTCTGGGGCGTGACTGCGACCAAATCGGCTTTTATCGGCGAAAAAGAATACCAGGACCTCATCTACCCCCTGATCCCCGACATTGCCATAGAAGACACGAAAATACCGTTCAGTTGCGTGGCTACCGATATCCGGAACGGCAAACGCGTCATGTATACGAGCGGCAGTCTCCGGACGGCCGTGAGCGCGAGTTGCGCCCTGCCCGGTATTTTCCCGCCGGTCATTGACAACGGCATGGCGCTCGTCGACGGTGGATGGGTAGAGCGCGTTCCCGTGCTCTGCGCGCAGGACATGGGAGCGGACATTGTGATTGCCGTGGACGTTTCGAGCGACGTCGCGACCTTTGAGGACAAATCCGGCCTGGACATCGTACTCCGGGCAGATGCAGTCACGAGGATCTACTTGAACGAGCTCCTGGCCCGCCAGGCGGATATCGTGATTCACCCTGCGGTCGGAGGGACCCATTGGGCGGACTTCAGCAATCCCAAGGACCTGATCGCGGCCGGTGAAACCGCTACGCTTGAGAAACTGATTTCCATCCGGACCCTCATCCATCGTGCCATCATGCCTCCGAAAAAACTTTCCGATCAGCTCCGATCGATCAAGGACAAGATCCTGGAGAAAGTTACGGGCGCAAAGTAAGTCATGCTCTCTCCGAGGCAACCTTGGCAGCTCCGGTTTGCATCCCACCTGGTTGCGGTTTCCTTTTTTTCAGGTATAATTTAAAAAGATGAAAATACCTCTTGTGATTGCACACCGTGGAGACTCTTCCAACGCCCTTGAAAATTCGCTTGAGTCAATTCGCCGCGCATTGTCCTATCCCGTGGACATGATCGAGCTCGACATCCGCAAAAGCCGCGACAACGTTCTGTACGTCATGCACGATAAGTTGACCGGACGGACCGCGGAAAAGAACATCGATATCGAACACGCGGCGTCCGTGGCAATTGATCAACTGCGACTGAAAAACGGCGAACCTGTCCCGACTCTTACGGCGGTGCTGAAAACCGTTGCCGGAGCAGCAGGATTGAATCTCGAACTGAAGGGCGACGGCACGGGTATTTTGACGGCCCGGCATCTTGCATCGTCGGATTATGCCGGCCTTGTTCTCCTGTCGTCGTTCAAGGAGGATGAAGTCCGAGCCGCCCGCCGCATCCTTCCCTCAGCGCAAACATCTATGATCTTCGATGTTTTTGCGGGCCGCAATATTCCGAAATACAAGGCGCAGGGGTATTCCATCATCAGCCTGCGGTACAATACCGTGAGCGAAAAACTGCTTGCAGCCTGTCACAAGCAGGGGATACAGGTGTACGTCTGGACCGTGGACGATGAAGAAGAAATGCGGAAGTACATCGGATGGGGCGTGGACGGCATCTATTCGAACAAACCGAATGTGTTGAAAGAATTATTGCGGAATGGCTGATAACGATACTATCTACGATTTGATTGTCATCGGCGGCGGGATCACCGGGGCAGGCGCTGCGCGCGATGCGGCCCTGCGCGGGCTGTCGTGCCTGCTTCTTGAAAAGGGAGATTTTGCCTCGGGCGTTTCGTCCAAGTCCACGAGATTGATCCACGGCGGCCTCCGGTACCTCGCCAATTTCGAGATGGACCTGGTTGCCGAGTCGCTTCGCGAACGCGCCATCCTGCGCAGCCAGGCGCCGTACCTCATTCACCCCATGCCGATCCTGATCCCGATCTATAAGGGAGACCCCCATGGACGGGCAGTGATCTCCCTGGGAGTCCGCCTCTACGACCTGCTCTCGCATGAGAAGGATATTCCGCATTACTTCACTTCAAACAGGGAACAGACGCTCGGCTTCGAACCGCGGTTGAACCAGGAGAATCTTGCCGGCAGCGCGCTCTTTTACGACCACCAGATCCTGATGCCCGAACGTCTGGTGATCGAGAACGTGATTTCGGCCCGTGAGGCCGGGGCGAAGCTCCTGAACTATGTCAAGGCGGAGAAGATAGAAGATACAAATGGCGGTGTCGTCGTAACGGCAAGGGATCTGCTTGCAGGAACGCGGCAGGTTTTCCGGTCAAAGGTCCTGATTAACGCAGCAGGGCCCTGGATCGACAAGGTGAGGCAGGCGGGGAACATCGATCATCAGAAGATCATCTACCCGACAAAGGGGATACACCTCGTGCTGCCGAAATTGTCCGACCAGGCGCTGTTCGTGACGTCCCGGGACGAGCGCATGTTCTTTATCATTCCCCTGGGAGCATATTCCCTCATCGGCACCACGGACACGAAGTACGGCGGCGATCTGGATGACGTTCACGCCGACAGCAGCGACATCGAGTACCTGCTTGCAGAGAGCAAACGCATTCTGCCGGGGCTGAACATCGCCCGCGAGGCCATCCTGTATACGTATGCGGGCGTCCGGCCGCTGGCGTTCTCGGGAGAGAGCGAATCCAAAATATCCCGCAAACACCGCGTCATTATGGAAGGCAGATCCCACAGAATCATTACCATCGCCGGCGGAAAGCTTACGACGTACCGCAACATGGCGAAGGATGTTGTTGATAGCGCTTGCAGGATCATCGGGGAAAAAGCCCGCTCCGTGACCGACCGGAAACCCCTGGCCGGATGCCTGTATATGGATTATGAGGTCTATCTGCGAGACGCAGTGCCTGAGCTGGCAACGCGTCACAAGGTGTCGCCGGACACCGTACGATATCTGGTCGGCTTTTACGGATCGCGGGCAGACAGGATTCTTGCGCTGCGGGAAGCAGATCCGGTTTTGGCGGGCACGATCTCTTCTGAAAGCAGGGACGTTTATGCGCAGGTGGTCTACAGCGTGAGGGAGGAAGGGGCGAGGACGCTTTCCGACATTATTCTCCGCAGAATGCATATCGGCATGACCGCGTCCCGCGGCCGCGGTCAGGTGGAGCAGATCGCCGGGATCGCGGGCAGAGAACTCGGATGGAACGAGGACGAAAAACAACATTACGTTGCTGAATTTAAAAAAGAACTGGCAAAGGAAACAGCGTGTTTAAACTGCTGAGCCGGTAGAAGGTGATCACCGCGCAGGGAAGACCGATGGTAAACTGGGCACATGTGCATCTCATGATCAATCATTTTCCGGTCGTCGGAGTTCTCGGAGCTATTCTTTTATTGTTGTACGCTCTTGTCAGAAAAAGCGATGAGGTCATGATGGTCAGTCTTGGCGCTTTCGTGCTGATTGCGTTCGCCACCATTCCTGTTTTTTTTACAGGCGAGGGAGCGGAAGACGTGGTGAAGAAACTTCCCGGCGTGACGGAAGAATATATCGGACGGCATGAAGAGATGGCCGAGTATTCGCTCACGCTGATGGAAATCCTGGGCATGACCTGCCTTGCGGGCCTGGTTTTTATCGGGAAAGCGGGCACGGTACCGAAACGGCTGGTTACGATCGTGCTGCTGCTTTCGTTGGTAACTGCCGCATTTGTGGGGTATACTGCAAATCTCGGCGGACAAATACGGCACACGGAAATACGGGCGCAGAAGTGAATCATGCCTAAAATTTGATAGCCTCGTAAAAGTCTTTTTAGCCACAGAGGTCACAGAGGACTCAGAGAAAACCTCTAAATTTTTAAAGCCTTCCTCTGTGCGCTCTGTGGCAAATCCTGACTTCTTATTGTTTTATCATATTTAAATTAAAAATTATGTTTCGGAGGTGGTATGGCGCAGCTGATGAAAGGCGGGGAGCTTTCCGCGAAAATTATTTCCGCTGTCAAAGAGGAAACAAGCAGACTGGCGAAACACGGCATTCGCGCCGGCCTGGCGCTCCTGCTTGTGGGCGAGGACAAATCCTCGCTCATGTATTACCAGGCAATCCAGAGCGCCGCTGCACGGGCGGGGATTGATATCTTCAACCATGCTATGAAGGCATCGGCGTCATTGAACGATATTCTGAACCTGATCAAAACGCTCAATCATGATGAGCGAGCGAACGGCATTCTCGTGTTCATGCCGCTTCCCCAACATCTCGATACGAGAAAGGTCGTGAACGCGATTGCCCCGGAAAAAGACGTGGACGGGCAGGGCGCCATTTCCGTGGGTCGGTTGTCGGCGGACGAGTCGACATCCCATCTTTTCGAGCCGGGGATCATGCTTTCTGT
>JAJXTW010000233.1 GCA_021783455.1 Nitrospirota bacterium
CTGGAGCAACTCCTCCAGAAGATCCTCCCGCCGCTCCTGATTTATATTGTCGGACCGTTTGTTTTTTTTCACTTCTTCCATCGTTTCGCCGTTGCTGGTCAGTTCGCGACGAATCTCCGGATTCTGTTGCTGATCAAGGCTCGTGTTACGATCCTGATCAGAAGCCCAACTGTTCAGGGAAACCCAGATGATCATGAGGATGCCCAGGATGATGGTTGCAGCGTGGGTTTTCATGGTGGAATCCTTGGGGTACGGAAACTACGGATCGAAATGACGCCGGACACGGTATCGAAGCTGATATGCTTCACCTCGGGATGTATGACCTGGGGCATCAATCGGAAATCATGCCGTTATCCGGGCAGTTATCCGTCAAGTGCCGGCCGATCAAGACGTGCATGGATTGACTCAGGCTTTCGGGCACATTGATCAAGACTGGCTCCACGCCACGAAACCTCGCGCACTGCATCCAGACGTTGAGAAGTTCAAGTCCGTTTCTGTCTGCTTTTTTCATCTGTCCACAGTTGATCTGGAGGTTCTTGTCTCGTCCCAATTCAATCTGATGGAGGGAGAGGGCCAATGAGTCAATATTACCTGCCAGTCCCGAGAGTGTCCAATCGCCTATCAGATGCGCCTCGCTACCTGCCATACGAACCGTCATACGCCTCTCCCGATCAATCGATGTAAACAAACGGGGAATTGCAATTCATAATGTATGCCAAGGTTGTGTGATAAAAAGTCGTTTAATTACATTATGTTGCAAATTGTTCTGTTTTCGGCGTCGGTAAGTATTTTACGTTAAAGTCATGAAAAATCGGGGCGGGGGGTGATATACGGCTTGATAGCGGGAGTTTGCGGAAAGTAAGTTTTTTTACCCATGGCTCAATTTGTTACATCAGGATTCAGGCAAACGATGACATAAAGACGCCCACATCAGCCGGTTGAAGACTTCCTGCCGGCATGCACCCACGAAGCTTCATGAGTGGAGTCGATAGTATCGGCAAATCCAAGCAGATGCTTTCGAAGGAGCCTGCCGGCAAGTTTGCCATTGCCATTCCGGAAAGCATCAATGATGGCTTGGTGCAATTTTTCACCCTCCAGAGGGCTGAACTTTTCCTGGGATAAAATGACTTGTGACCGAATCTCGAATTGCAGCGCATCCCAGAAGCGAAGCAATATGGAATTGCCGCTGGCCTCCACAATTTGCCGATGGAAGACCGTTTTGTGTCGCGTGAACGTTTCGATATCGCCTTTTTCCGCTGCTTCATGGGCGGCGACAATCTCGCTTTGCAACCGGGAGGTGTTGTCTCGAAGCGCAAATGCCGCAAGCTCGGCGGCATGCTGCTCAATGAAGGCGCGTACCTGATAGGCCTCCTGCATTTCCCGGGCACTCACCTGCCGAACCCGCGTACCTTTAAAAGGTTCGGACTCCACCAGTCCCGAAGCTTCGAGCTCCCGAAGCGCTTCGCGCACCGGCCCCTGGCTTGTCTTCAACTCGTGAGCGATCTGAAGCTCCACAAGTCGATGGCCGGGAGGATACGTGCCGTTCAGAATACGTTCAGAAATCCACTTCTTTACCCGGTTGCTTATCGAGTCACGCGGTATGCCACCTTCTTGCTCCATTGAAGCACCTCCGTTTAAAAAAAATAATATTATCACAACCCAAATTATTGTTGCAACGAATATCGATTATCGATAATTTATTATTTGCCGCCCCGGGAGGCTTTCAAGCGTGCCGAGATTTTTGCCCCGTGCATCTGCCAGCCTCGAAAGCAGCCGATAAACGCATCGTTGTATAAATCAGGGCGAAAGCCTTTCAACGATGGTCTGCGGATTTTTCTGCAAAAAAAGGATAGCCGACATGTGGATAGTACGTCTTGCGTTACATCGGCCGTACACTTTTATCGTACTTTCGCTGCTGCTCGTTTTGATGACGCCATTGGTCTTGCTGCGCACTCCCACGGACATTTTTCCGAACATCAACATTCCTGTCATCAGCGTAGTTTGGTCCTACAGCGGTCTGGCGCCGCAGGAGATGAACGACAGGATCGTCTCTATTTTCGAACGCTCGGTAACGACGACGGTTAACGACATCGAGCATATAGAGTCCCAAGCGCTGAATGGCGTATCGGTGACAAAGATTTTTTTCCACCCGGCGGTGAATATCGCCAC
The DNA here is from genome assembly GCA_021783455.1 of Nitrospirota bacterium. Classification (GTDB taxonomy): domain Bacteria; phylum Nitrospirota; class UBA9217; order UBA9217; family UBA9217; genus JAJYKN01. The sequence goes on from JAJXTW010000233.1 coordinate 2,170, forward strand.
CGCCAACGCACAGGTTACGGCCATCGCGCAAACGCAGCTGCGGCAATTGCCCCCCGGCATCACACCTCCGCTGATCCTGAATTATAACGCTTCAACCGTACCTATCCTGCAACTCGGTCTCAGTGGCCAGGGACTTAGCGAACAGCAGCTTAATGATTTCGCTTCAAACTTCATCCGTACCCAGTTGGCGACGGTACAGGGGGCATCAATACCTTGGCCGTATGGCGGCAAGTTCAGACAGGTCATGGTCGATATCGACGCTCAGAGATTAATCGCCCGGGGTTTGTCCCCGCTGGACGTTGTAAATGCCATTAACACCCAGAATGTCATCCTGCCATCGGGCAACGCGAAAATTGGCGATACGGAGTACAATATCCTCCTCAACGGATCGCCGCGCACGGCGGAAGAAATCAACGACATGCCCGTGAAGGTCGTCAACGGCACGGTGATGTATGTGCGCGACGTCGCCCATGTGCGCGATGGATTCGCCGTGCAACAAAACATAGTAAGGCAGGACGGACAGCGCGGCGTTCTCCTTCCGGTCGAGAAGTCCGGAAATGCCTCGACCCTGGATATTGTGTCCGCTGTCCGGAAGTCTCTGCCACGGATCGCGGCCAGCCTCCCCCCCGAACTGCGGATACGCCCCCTTTTTGATCAATCCATCTTCGTGAAGGCGTCGATTCAAGGGGTGGTCCGGGAGGGAATTACCGCCGCCTGCCTTACCGCACTCATGATCCTGCTTTTTCTCGGCTCCTGGCGTTCCACGCTCATCATCGCCATCTCTATCCCCCTCTCGATCTTTGCCTCGCTTGCCTTGTTGTCCATTCTCGGCGAGACGATCAACGTCATGACGCTCGGCGGGCTCGCCTTGGCGGTGGGCATCCTGGTTGACGACGCTACCGTGACGATTGAAAACATCGAACGCAACCTCGGCCTGGGGAAAGACCTGAAACAAGCCATCTTGGATGGCGCACAGGAAATCGCCGTCCCGGCATTCGTTTCCACCTTGTGCATTTCAATCGTCTTTCTGCCCATGTTTCTTCTCCAGGGGGTTGCGCGATATCTGTTCGTACCCCTTGCTGAGGCCGTCATGTTTGCCATGCTCGCCTCGTACCTGCTGTCGCGGACCCTGGTGCCTACGCTCGCCTTCTACCTTATGAAGAATCACCTCCGTCAGCATGACGTGGCGAAGTCGAAAATGCAATGGGTCCGCGGCATCCACGTCGGCTTTGTGAACGCTTTTGACCGGTTTGGTGCCTGGTACTCGGGGGTACTGGAGAAGTGCCTGCTGCACCGCAAGGTTTTTCTGCCGGCTTTCCTGGCCGTTTGCGTGCTGAGCCTCCCCTTGGCCCTGATCCTTGGCAACAACTTTTTCCCCGATGTGGACGCCGGCCAGATACGGCTCCATGTACGGACCAGAACAGGCATGCGGATCGAGGATACGGCAAAGACCGTTGGCCTGGTTGAAGACCGTGTCCGCCAGATAATCCCTCCCGCTGATTTGGATGGAATCCTCGACAACATCGGCCTGCCCATGAGCGGTATCAACCTGTCCTACAGCAATGGCGGATTCATTGGTTCCATGGATGCCGAAGTCCTCATCTCGCTCAAGTCGGACCACCGGCCGACGGCGGATTATATCCGGCTGTTGCGGGCCAAGCTGCCGCGGGACTTCGTGGGCACCAGCTTCTTTTTCCAGCCGGCTGACATCGTCAGCCAGATACTTAACTTCGGATCGCCCGCTCCAATCGACGTGCAGATTGTGGGAAACAATCTGTCCGGCAACGCAGCCATTGCCTCGGAACTGGCCGAAAAGATGCGCAATGTGCCGGGGGCGGCCGATGTGCGGGTGCACCAGCTGTTCAATCAGCCCCGCTTCACCGTTGCCGTTGACAGGACGAAATCCCAGCTGACCGGCTTGACGGAAAGAGACGTTGCCAACAGCGTCCTCGTGGCGCTTTCGGGAAGCGCCCAGACGGCGCCCAATTTCTGGCTGAACCCGAAGAACGGGGTTTCCTACGCTATCGCGACCCAGTCCCCGCAGTTCAGAATAGACAGCCTCGATGCCTTGCGCACACTCCCCGTCACGGCGGCGGGAAGTTCCCGGCCGCAGCTTCTGGAGAACATCTCGGAACTGGAAAGGGCGGCCGGGCCGGCCGTGTTGAGCCACTACAACATACAACCGGTGGTTGATGTCTACGCGAATGTCCAGGACCGCGACCTGGGCGGTGTCGCGTCAGGCATCGACAAACTGATTGCGGGCATTCAAAAGGAACTCCCCCGGGGAAGCACGGTGGTCATGCGCGGACAAGTGGCCACCATGCGCTCTTCCTTCGCCGGT
>JAJXTW010000234.1 GCA_021783455.1 Nitrospirota bacterium
GTGACCCCTTTCCCGAGGTAATAGGCCATCTGTTTTACAAAGAGCGAGAATTTTTCCACGACGAACCCGAAGGCCATGATGGCGACGCTCGTACGGATCCAGGCAAGAAAGGTCCGTTCGTTGGCCATGTGGACGCGGCGGTTGCGGCGGCCCTTTAATATTTTGTCATCAGAAATTTCCTGCATGATAATCTCCTTACCTTGTCATTTCTCAACCTGTAATGTATTTAAAAACTCCGATTCTGATCATCTTCACGGCAAACGCGGCAAGGATCAATGAGGCGACTTTGGCAAAGGCCCGGGAACCGCTGATGCCGATGAGTTTGATGATCCGCTCCGACTGGGAAAAGATAATCCAGGCAAAGAACAGGTTTACGATGAGCGAGAGAATGACGGGAAGGTAGCCGTTTACCCCCACCAGGACGAGGGCGGTGGTGAGCGTGCCGGGCCCGGCAATGAGCGGGGTCCCGAGCGGCACTACGCCGAATTCCGGGCTCCGCTCCATTTTTCGTTCGCCTGCCCGAACAACGTCGGTAACGGCGATGATCAACAGGATCCCGCCCCCGGCGATCATGAAGTCCTCGACAAGGATGCCGAGGGCATTGAATATCGCCTGCCCGAGCAGGATAAAACCGATGGTCACCAGAAAGGCGGTGACAATGGACTGGCGGACGATCTTCTTCCGTTCCTGCTTTGTCACCCCTTCGGTCATGCCCACGTACAGCGGCAAGGTCCCCGGTGCATCGAGTGCAACCATGAGGGGGATGAGCGTTACGAGGAAAGGCCTGAAAAACTCCATGAGCGCTCCTTGATTCCGGAAAATTCGTCGGCATTATTTCTCTGGAATGAGTATATCCCAGTTTCAGGAAGGTGTCCAGCAATGAGGTTGAATCGACGGGGAGACGCGGTGACATAGAGGCGAAACGGAGATAAAATCAGGAAGGATTTGCTTTTTTTTTGATCTTACTTTGAAGCTTAGAGATTTTTATTGCGAGAGATTCCTTATCCCCTGTAGTCATAAAAAAGCCCCGTCTCAATGAGATCGGGGCTTTGTATTTTTTAAGTTGCAGGCTTCTCAGCGATCTAATCCGGGTTGTAATGGCAGAGCGTGCCGTTGAACCAGCCCGGACTTGTCCCTCCGGGCGCCGGAGGTGACGGCGGAGCAAGGGGCGAGTTTGCGCCGTTCGCATGGCAAAGCACGCACATAAATATAGCAGGGTGAAAGGAGAAGTCAAGAATCATTCCAATCGAGTGTTGGCAGGAGCCATCAATGAGGACGTGAAAATGGTATATAGTATAGAGTATCCCGATGTTTCAATTCATTCATGATAGGTATTTGCAATTTGACTGGCCAGGGAACTCAAGGTATTGTTAAGCAGAATGCAGGCAACGGAGGTGGGGTCGGTATGGCGGAAAACAAGGAAAACACGGGGCAACTCAAACTGACGTCGCTCAGCCACGGCGCCGGCTGAGCCTGCAAGCTGGGTCCAAAGGTTTTGGACCAGATTCTCAAGACCCTGCCGAAGGTTACGGACCCGCGCGTTCTTGTGGGACTGGAGGACGACGCCGGGGTTTATCAGCTGAGCGACGAGATCGCGATTGTTCAGACCGTGGATTTCTTCACGCCCATCGTCGATGACGCCCGAGATTTTGGAGCGATCGCCGCAACGAATGCGCTTTCCGACATCTATGCCATGGGGGCAAAGCCGCTGACGGCCTTGAATCTCGTGGCGTTCCCGAAGGAGGGACCTTTGGAACTGCTCGGCGATATTATGCGCGGCGGAGCGGAAAAGGCGCAGGAAGCCGGCGTGGTCATTATCGGCGGCCACTCCATCGACGATAAGGAACCGAAGTACGGCATGGCTGTCACGGGCATCGTGCATCCGGGGAAAATCATTCTCAAGAGCGGCGCCCGGGCCGGCGACATGCTCGTCCTGACCAAGCCGCTCGGCATCGGCATCATTTCCACGGCCATTAAACGGGGCGGGGCTTCGGCGACCATGATCGCAACGGCGACGGGTCACATGAAAACGCTGAACAAAGCCGCGTCAGACGCCATGGTCGAGGCAGGGGTCAAAGGGGCTACGGACATAACCGGGTTCGGTCTGCTCGGCCATTTGCATGAAATGCTGCACACGAGCTGTGTGAGCGCGGAGCTCTCGCTGTCGCATATCCCGGTTATCGAGGGCGTGCAGGCCCTGGCAAAGTTCAGCGTTCCCGGCGGCTCGCGAGCGAACCTGAGCTATGTGAGCGACAAGGTAAGATGGGCCGAGGGGATCACCGAGGAAGAGAAACTGATTCTTGCCGACGCGCAGACGTCGGGAGGGCTTTTGATCGCGGTTTCACCGGACAAAATCGACAGGCTCCTGGCGGGGCTTGCGGCGCGGGGCGTCGAGACAAAGGCCGTGATCGGAAAGGTTGCCTCGGGAGAGCCGGGGAAGATCAGGGTTGCGAGATAGGATAGTTAGTGCTTCGAGTAGGGTCGAGGCGTATTCCCTTCCAGGTATGCGACCACGCTATTTTTGTCTTTACGTTATGCCAAGGTATGATGTCTGAACAGACGCCCGGTTTACCGGATGAGCGTCTCTCTGCCAATGCTTCCCCTGAATATCTTTGACAGGGAGCCTTCATTCGTGGTATTGTATAAGCGCTCATGACGGTTGTTGGTTTTAAACCGGCCCCGAGATAAAACGAGCACATCCTGATTTTTATAGACCAAGGGCTATTGGGGATAATCCTGATAGCTTTTTTGTTTATGCGTTTGTTTTCCCAGCGACAGGGGAGGCGGCGTTCTTCACCTGATGTCGCACAGAAAGAAGGGTTCTTAGTGAATTTTAGTTCGTTCAAGCTTCATCCGCAGATAGCGGCCGGCGTCGAGGCGCTCGGCTACCAGATACCGACACCGATCCAAAAGCAGGCCATTCCTCCCGTCATGGAGGGCCGCGACGTCATGGGCCTCGCCCAGACCGGGACGGGCAAGACCGCGGCATTCGTACTGCCGATCCTGGAGCGGCTGCTCCCGGGCGCGCGCAACAAGGTCCGCGCGCTGATCATCGCGCCCACGCGCGAGCTGGCGGAGCAGATCCACACTTCGATCAACGACCTGGGCCGCAAGACCCACTTGAAGAGCATGACGATCTACGGCGGCGTGAGCGTCAACCCGCAGATCACGAAGCTGCGCGCAGGGGTGGACATCGTCGTAGCCTGCCCAGGCCGGTTGCTCGACCATATCAATCAGAAGACGATCAATCTTGCAAGCCTGGAAGTGCTCGTGCTGGACGAGGCGGACCGGATGTTCGATATGGGCTTTCTGCCCGACATCCGGAGGATCATCAAGCAACTGCCCGTGAAACGGCAGACGCTCATGTTCTCCGCAACCATGGCCGATGATATCAGGAAACTGGCCCATGAAGTGCTCCATGATCCGGTCACGGTCCAGGTGGGCCACACCGCCCCGGCCAACACCGTGGCGCACGCGCTGTACCCGGTAGAGCAGCACCTGAAGACCGGACTCCTTATGGAACTGCTGAAACATACGGACACGGAATCGATCCTCATCTTTACGCGCACGAAGCACCGAGCCAAGCGCGTGGGGCAACAGCTTGAGAAGGCGGGCTACAAGGCCGCGTCGCTCCAGGGCAACCTGTCGCAGAACAAGCGCCAGGCCGCTCTCGACGGGTTCCGCGACGGCTCCTATCAGATCCTCGTTGCAACGGACATCGCGGCCCGGGGCATCGACGTGTCCTCGATTTCCCACGTCATCAACTACGACATTCCGGACACCACCGACGCCTATACGCACCGCATCGGCCGGACCGGCCGCGCCGCCAAGACCGGAGACGCGTTCACGTTCGTTACCCGTGAAGACGAACCCCTGGTCAGGAGCATCGAGCGCGTCCTCGGCGACAAGATCGAACGCCGCACGCTCAAGGGTTTCGATTATACCAAAGCAGCGCCGGCGCGCGATGCCGAGTTTGCCCGTCCGCCGCGGGAATCGCAGCGCCGCAGGACGCAGCCCAAGCCTGAGCAGCGTGGCGCACAGGCAAGTCATGCAGGCCGCCCGAAAACGCATTCAGCCCAGCCGCAACGCGGCACGAATGCGCCCCGTGGCGCTGCACCTGCTTCCCATCCCACAGGCGCGGCGCGGACTTTTAAACCCCGAACGCACAGGCCCTGATCGGAGAACAGAACGATCCGCGCAAGGCGAACACAAATGTCTCTTTCGCAAAGGCTGCTGAATAATATCCGGCAGCCTTTTTTTATGACAACTGCCCGCGCTGTAGGCAATTCTTTTGCGATCTTTGGGACTCTCCAAAAGCCTCTAGGTTTTTCGAAATCAAAAGTAGGGAATCCCCGATTGACAACATTTCTCCCTCATGTGCATTGATACAGTAAATACAAAGTATTAACTTTATCCGCTTTTATCCGATCTTAACGTTCGACTGAGCTCACGACGAAGTCTGCGTCCCAAAATGCCCTTTTCAGGATAAAGCGTACTGCACTCCT
>JAJXTW010000021.1 GCA_021783455.1 Nitrospirota bacterium
GGAAAAGACCTGGCGCGCTACAGCGAGTTGCTTGAGGGTCTTGCGGCGTTTGGAGACAGGGTCCGGTCGGGCGGTGATTCCCTGGATACCCGCCAGAAGATGTTCTACGGAGTGCTCGACCAGTCCCGGTTCGTCAGCCCCGCGCTCATGCTTGCCGTAGGGCAGTATAAATATCATTTGCATAATCTTGTCGCCCTCGATTTCAAAAAGCCCGCCGCCTTCATCAAGACCGCCGAAGAAGAAGGGAAGAAGCTCAATTCGAAGAATAAGGACGACGCGGCAAAGCTCGCCAGGTTCCAGGGTATGGTCGGGGAGCGGAAAGGCGCCCTCGTTGCTCTCAAAAAACGGCAGCGCATTCTGGCGGACGAACTGCTCCAGATCGCGGGCTATGTCAGGGATAATCTCGCCCAGATCGCGAAACTTTGCAAAGCATCGATCGTTATTCTCGTTGAGGTGCAGGTTTCAGGAACAATGGAAGCGCGGCTGATCAGGGACATGACGGAGGATTTCAAAGCTCAGCTCAAGGCCGCCCGCGCCAACGGAGGTATTGCGCAGGAGCAGCTTGATGCCGTCAGGAAAGACGTGGCCTCGCTCTCCCGGGATATTTCCAGCCTGGTCCGGGACGACGTCTATTCGATCACCCGGCTTTATGAAGCGATCCACGATCATGCTTCAGAGGCCGTCAACAGGATCGACGCCCTGATGACGGAGGCGAAAAAAAAGAGCGAACGGAGCCACGAAGACGACGTTGCGCTGTTTTCGAAGCTCGAACAAGCGCTCCTTGGGCTCGTTTCCGATTATCATTTCGAACTGCATACGACCGCTCTTCGGAGCGATACCGCGTACGAGCACATCCTCCTGGGAAAGCGAAAAGAGATGCTGGGGCACTTTTTCGACCTCTTGAACAGGGAGCGCAGGGCCGGCAGCGACCGCAGGACCGGCGGAGAGCGAAGGAAATTTAATGAGTCCCATATCATTGCCTCGAACCGGCGGACCGGAAAAGAGAGAAGATCGGGAAGGGGCCGCAGGGGCTGATTGAGGAGTGACCCATGCCTGAGATGGTTGCTTACTGTGGTTTAACGTGTCAAACCTGTCCGATCTATCTTGCAGCGAGACAGGAGAATGGTGCTGAACGCGCAAGAATGAAGGCTTGTCACTCATAGGCCAGAGCTTCCACAATATTCGTCTTCGCCGCCCGGCGCGCCGGGTAAAGACCGGCAAGGGCCGCGAGAGCGGCAGAGAGCGCCAAGGCCCACAGGATCGATGCATAGTCCGCATGAAAGTGCATGCTCGCACCGTAGTCTCCCCGTAAAAAACCTTCCAGGCTCATCCATCCGATGATGATGCCGGCTCCTGCGCCGAGCATGCCGCCGACCAGCCCAAGAAGCATGGATTCGAGAACTACGACATGGGACACCTGGCTCCTGAGCATGCCGATGGAGCGGAGGATGCCGATCTCGCGGGTCCGTTCGAGCACCGATGCGAGAAGAGTCACGATGATGCCCAGGCTCGCGATCAGGAGTGTGATGGCATTGATGGCCCGGTTGATGGCAAAGCCCTGGTCGATGACCTTGCGGATCTCGGCCTTGAACTCCCGTGAAGGAAGCACAAAGAGCTTCCGGTCCCTGCCGAAGCGCTCGACGATGGCTTGGCGCACGGTTTCGACATCGTCCTTGTTTTTGACCTTGATCGAAAAGGAGTCGGCTAGGTATTCCTTCCAGTAGCGTTGGTAGGTGTTTATGTCCATCAGGATCGATCCGGAGTCCGAGCTGTAATCCACATTGATCACCGCAACTCTGAATGCGATCAGTCCCTGGGGCGTGGGGAGCTCAACCGTGTCTCCGGGCTTGATGTGTTCCTGCGAGGCGAGGGCCTCGTTTACGGCGATGTAATTTTGGTTCGGCAGCAGGCGTTTCAAATCCCCGCGGGTCCCCTGGGCGATCAGAAAGGGGCTGTATTGGGTCCTGCGCATTATGTCCAGGGTGAGGAGCAAAACGCGCTTTCCGCGGAAATCGATATAGATTTTTCGAAAAGGATCTGCCGAGAGCACGCCCGGTACTTTTTCGATATCTTTCCACAGGTCCACGGGCATGGGGATGTTCTGGGCCCCCGTGGTCGCGATGGGATGGCCAGAGGTCATGATGATGTCTCCCCGAACGTAGGAGTCGATCCACTCCAGGACCGACTGCTTGGTGCTGTAGATGATTCCCGCCGAGCTTACGAATACCGAAATCCCGTAAAAGACCGCGGCGGCAGCCACGGCGTTCCTTCCCACGTTTTTTTCAAGGTTCAATCCCGCCAGCCTGCCCGTCGCCCCCACGCGGGGAGAGATTGCCTTGCGGAAAAAAAGGAGGAAACCGTGCAGCACCGTGGGCATGGCAAAAGAGACGCCGAGAAGCAGGAGTATGATTGCGCTGAACATGGCCGGCGTATTGTGCATGAGCGCAGACGCGGGCAGGGATTTGTAGAGAAGGAGGATTGTTGCCGAGAGGGCGATGGAAAAGAGCGAAGCTGCCTTGAGTTTTCTCCGAGAAAGAAATCCTTCTTCCGAATAGGGGACTGAGCGGATGGCTGAAATGGGGCTCACTCGCGTGCTCGTGAGCGCCGGGAACAGTGCAGCGAGAAGGCTTGCAGCGATGCCGGTCAGGAAGCCCATGATAAGGCCGGGCCAGGAAAGGTTGATCCCGGTGACCGAGGTATGCAAATAGAGCTCGGACACGGTCCGGGCAACGGCGCCTATGGCTGCCCGGGCAAAGAAAATTCCCACACCGGCGCCGAGGGCCGAACCGATGATCGCAAGCACGAACGTCTCCCCGAGAAAAAGCGAAATAATCTGTCCACGGGTTGTTCCCAGCGCCCTGAGAATGCCGATCTCTTTTCTTCGCTGCACCACGGAGATCGATACGGCATTATAGATAAGGTACATGCCGACGAACACGGCGATGAAGCTGATGAGATTGATGTTCTTCTGGAAGTGGGAGATCAGGAGCGCCACCTGCTTTGTCCTGCCTTCGGGCGTAATCACGTCGTATCCTTCGGGCAGGGCCTTCCTGATGCGCGCCCGCACGGCATCGAGGTCCTCGTTGCGCAGGAGACTTACGTCGATCCGGTCGATCCGCCCTTCCTTGCCGAAGGCCATCTGGGCCGCGGGATAATCCATGATCGCGATGTTGCCGCCCATGGTCTTTGCCGGGCCCTCGGGATTTAAGAGCCCGCGCACGCGGAAGGTCCGGATGCCGCGCACGGTCTGGACCCGTATTGTCTGCTCAAGTTTGATGCCTTCGCGTTCAGCAAGCTCCCGGGTAAGCAGGATGGAGTCCGGTCGTGCAAGAAACAGGAGCGGGTCGGGGATGTCGGCATTCTCATCGGAAAGCTTGTAATCGCGGATATTGCTGTCCTGAAGCACGTCCACGCCCAGGATCATGAGCGAGCTTTCTTTGGCGCCCACGAGGATGCCCTGGGTGTCGATCACGGGGACGGCATATTCGACACCGGGGACTTTCTGTACGCGGTCGATGAGGTTTTCGGGAAAGCCTGCAGCCGAGCCGACGACCTGGAGGGCCGCCCGGCCGGTCACGCGGTTGATCGAGTCCTCGAAGGAGCGCATGACGCTCTTGTTCACGATCCCGATCGAAACGATCGCGGCAACGCCGAGACAAATGCCGGCAACGGTCATGAGCGCGTGCACTTTCTGGAGCCGGATGCGTTTTATGCTGATGTGCCGAATGAGATTTAACAGGTTCATCTCTTCTATTGTAATGGCGCCCTCCCCGCTTGTAAAGGCAATTTCTTTTGTAAGCCGGGCGTGGAGAGAAAAAATCTATTTTCAAAAAATACCGTTTTGTGATATAAAACATCACTTATCCTGGTTGTTACGACTGCAGCCGCTTATCGGCCATAGGCGCCAAATCAAAGGAGAACAGCATGAAAGTTATCGCGTTTAACGGAAGCTCACGGAAAGAGGGGAACACATCCATCCTCCTGAACCTGGTTCTGGACGAACTCAAGGCGGAGGGGATCGAGACCGAGATTTACTCCTTGGCGGGAAAGCCGATCCAGGGGTGCATCGCGTGCTTCAAATGCTTCGAAAAAAAGAACAAGCGCTGCAACGTGGACAAGGACATCGTCAACGAGTGTATCCAGAAGATGGTGGAGGCCGACGGCATTTTGCTCGGATCGCCGACGTACTTTGCCGACGTGTCCGCAAGCATGAAGGCGCTGATCGAGCGGTGCGGCATGGTCGGCCGGGCCAACGCGGATTTGTACAAGCGCAAAGTGGGGGCGGCCGTGGTGGCGGTCAGGCGCGCGGGCGGTCTCCATGTGTTCAACTCGCTCAATTACTTCTTCACGATCAACGAGATGATCGTGCCGGGATCGAGCTATTGGAATGTCGGCATCGGCAGGCAGCCGGGTGAGGTGAACAACGACGCAGAAGGCGTGCAGACCATGAAGAACCTGGGCAAGAACATGGCCTGGCTGTTGAAGAAGGTAAAGGGGTAAAAAAATTGTACAGTACCCCGCTCACCCTTCGACTGGCTCAGGGCGAACGGCAGGTTGTTCTTTTGAGTTATACTCCGTTCGTGCTGAGTTTGTCGAAGCACTTTAAGAGAATTCCATCAAGAAAAATGTTGACAAAAGAGCGCCATTTGGAGTATGGTTAGCCGTCAGCAGTAATCCTCTTTAAGTCTGGTCCTGTGAGGCCGGATTGGGTCTCAGATGAAAAATCTAAACAGCGGAATCGCGCTTACTACATGTACACGCCAACCTTCTTCCCATTGAACCGGGAAGAAGGTTTTTTTTGTGCCTTCTCAACTGAGTGCCGGGAGTTATGAAATGAGTGTAAAAGAAAAAGCACTGATCCTGGACAAAACCGGCATCGACCGGGCGCTGACGAGAGTGGCCCATGAGATCCTGGAAAAGAATAAAGGCGCCGGCGATCTTGTGCTTGTCGGAATCCAACGCGGCGGCGTCCATCTTGCCAAGCGGCTGGCAATAAAAATCCGGGAGATCGAAAAGGTCGAAGTCCCGGTCGGCAGCCTGGACATCACGATGTACCGGGACGATCTGGCCACGCGCAAGTCCCAGCCCGTTCCGCAGGCCACGGACATCACTTTCGATATTCAAAACAAGATCATGGTCCTTGTGGATGATGTGGTCTTTACGGGCAGGACCATCCGGGCGGCCTTGAACAGCATCATGGACTATGGCAGGCCGAAGCGCATTCAACTTGCGGTCCTCGTGGACCGGGGACACCGGGAACTTCCTATCCGCGCTGACTTTATCGGCAAAAACCTTCCCACCTCATCCAAGGAAAAGGTGGAAGTGATGCTGGTTGAGGACGGGGGAGAAGAAAAAGTTGTGATTCTGGGAGAATAAGAAGATAGGGTCAAGGGTCCAGTAGCCAGGGGTCAGGCAATGCAAAATCCTGGCCCCCGGACCCCGGCCCCTATGACCCGAGGTTGATTATGTCACTTAGTACCAAAGACCTGCTTGGCATAAAAAGCATGACCGCGGATGAGATCAAGCTCATTCTGGATACGGCCTTGACGTTCAAGGATGTGTCCGAGCGGGACATCAAGAAAGTGCCGGCGCTCCGCGGAAAGACCGTGATCAACCTGTTCTACGAGGCGAGCACGCGCACGCGTACGTCTTTTGAACTCGCGGGCAAACGGCTCTCGGCCGACGTGATCAACATTTCGACGTCGACGAGCAGTGTGGTCAAAGGCGAGACCCTGCTCGATACGGCCCGGAACATCGAGGCCATGAAGTGCGATATGATCATCGTGCGCCATTCCTGCTCAGGCGCTCCGGAGTATCTGTCCAAACGGCTCAAGAGCTCGGTGATCAACGCGGGCGACGGTTTCCACGAGCATCCCACGCAGGCGCTCCTCGACATGTTCACCATCCGTGAAAAACTCGGCAAACTCGAAGGGCTGACAGTCGCGATCGTCGGCGACATCATGCACAGCCGGGTGGCGCGATCGAACATCTATGGTCTTATTGCCATGGGCGCGAAAGTGCGGGTCTGCGGCCCGCCGACCATGATCCCGCCGGGCCTCGAATGCATGGGCGCGCAGGTCTACTACGATATGGACAAGGCTGTCGAAGGCGCTGACGTGGTCATGATGCTGAGGCTCCAACTCGAGAGGCAGGCTGCGGGCCTGTTCCCGGGTGTGCGCGAGTACGCGAGACTGTTCGGTTTGAACCAACAGCGTCTTTCCGGGGCAGCAAAACATGCGCTTGTGATGCACCCCGGCCCCATGAACCGGGGAGTGGAAATATCCTCTGAAGTGGCGGACAACACCCCGGTCATTCTCGAACAGGTCACGAACGGCGTGGCGGTCAGGATGGCGGTGATGTTTTTGCTCTCGGGGGGGACGAAAGCAGAAGCGTGATAGAAAGGAGATGCAAGATACAGGATGCAGGAAACAAATATCATGCATCATGAATCGTGCATCATGAATTTGGACATGCTTATTAAAAACGGTCACATCATCGATCCCGCGAACAAGGTTGACGAAAAGCTCGACATCCTTGTGTCCGAGGGAAAGATCTCCAGGCTCGGCAAGCCGGGATCGATCCCTGCGAACGGCGCGCACGTAATCGATGCAGCAGGCAAGCTTGTCGTCCCCGGTTTAATCGACATGCACGTGCATCTTCGGGAACCGGGTTTCGAATACAAGGAAACGATCTCGACCGGCACGGCAGCGGCAAAGGCGGGCGGATTCACCTCGGTCTGCTGCATGCCGAATACCAATCCGATAAACGACAACCGTTCGGTCACTGAATTCATTCTGTCTCAGGCCAGGTTCGCAGCGGCCAGGGTCTATCCCATCGGCGCCATCACCAAAGGGTCAAAAGGCGAGGAGCTTGCCGAGATGGCCGAGCTGCATTCAGCCGGATGCCGCGCAATCTCCGACGACGGCAAGCCGGTGGCGAACGCCGCGATCATGCGCCGGGCTTTGGAGTACTCGAAGATATTCGATATGCTGGTAATCTCCCACTGCGAGGACAGCGCGCTTGCAGCAAAAGGCGTGATGAATGAAGGCATCGTATCCACGGAACTCGGTCTCCGGGGCATACCCCGTGCAGCCGAGGATGTTATGACAAGCCGGGACATTTCCCTGGCTGAACTGAGCGGAGGCAGATTGCATATTGCCCACGTGAGCACGGCCGGTGCAGTGCGGATGATACGTGATGCAAAATCCCGCGGGGTGAAGGTCACTGCCGAGACGTGCCCGCATTACTTTTCTTTGACCGAGGAGGCCGTGCGGGGGTACAATACCATGGCAAAAATGAACCCGCCGCTTCGAACTTCCGATGACGTTGTGGCTCTCAAAGAGGGCCTCAAAGACGGGACCATCGATGTGATCGTGACAGACCATGCCCCCCACGCAGCGGACGAAAAAGCCGGTGAGTTCGATTACGCGCCCTTCGGCATCGTGGGGATCGAAACCTCTCTTGGACTTACGCTCAAACTTGTGGATGAAGGCGTTCTATCGATTGCTGAGGCTATCCGAAAGCTAACCGCTCAACCGGCTGCAATTCTCAAGATCGACAAAGGCACGCTCTCCGCGGGTTCCGACGCGGACATTACAATCATCGATCTCTCCGAGGAGTGGGTGGTAGATTCATCGTGCTTCAAGTCCAAGTCAAAAAACACACCGTTCAACGGGTGGAAGCTCAAAGGCAGAGCTGTGCAGACGATCGTCGGAGGAAAATCGTAGTGCGGAAGAACAGACTCGTCGCTCTTATACTCCTGCTTTTCGTGCTCGTCGGGACTGCCTTTGCCGCTCAGGACCAGCAGATCCGGCAGAAGCTTGCAACACTCGAAAAAATCCCGGGAAAGTTCAGCTTTGTCGTGATCGGCGACAACCGCTCCGGGGATGATATATATAAGAAGCTTGTTTCAATGATTGTCGCGCGGAAACCGGCCTTTGTCGTTAATACCGGCGACATGATCGCAACGCCCGGTGATAAGAGCGGCTGGACGAAGTTCTGGAAAATGTCGAAACCGATAACCATGCCCTACTTCCTGGTTGTGGGAAATCATGACGCCCATCCAAAAGTGTTGCTGAGTGAAAAAACGTACAAAGAGCAGGTCGATCTTCCCGGCAATAAACTTTATTACTCATTCAATGCAGGCAATTCCCTTTTTATCGTCCTCGACTCGTTCATCGACGACCAGGAAAAAAGGATTACGGGCGAACAATTCAAATGGCTTGAGAACGTTCTTGCAAATTCGAACCAGAAACACAAATTCGTGTTTCTCCATCACCCCCTGTACACCGACCCGGGGAAGGGACATCACAGCCACGACAGTCTCGACAGGTACCCGGGAAGCAGGGACAGGCTCGTTGCCCTCTTTAAGCAGTTCAAGGTGGATGCGGTGTTCTCGGGACATGAGCATTATTACGAAAAAAGGACCATCGACGGCATTACCTATGTCATTACCGGCGGAGGCGGAGCGCCGATGTATGAGAAAGAATCAAACGGCGGATTTAATCACTTTGTCCTGGTAACGGTGGACGGGGACAAGGTGAGCGCGGAAGTGATTGATATCAACGGTAAGGTGAGAGACAGGTTCTGATTTTAGATTGCGGATTGCGGAATAGAGAAGAGGCACATGTATGAAAAAAGCGGTTCTTGCATTGGCTGACGGTTTGGTGTTCGAAGGGCATTCCTTCGGGGCGGAGGGCGAAACCTCCGGCGAGATCGTGTTCAATACGAGCATGACCGGGTACCAGGAGATCCTGACTGATCCCTCGTACAAGGGCCAGATCGTTACCATGACCTACACGCAGATCGGCAACTACGGTGTGAACGATGAGGACGTTGAATCCGGTAAGCCCTATGTCGAAGGCTTTATCGTGAAAGAGTACCTCGATATCCCGAGCAACTGGCGTTCGAAAAAATCCCTCCATCAGTACCTCAAAGAGAACGGCATCGTGGGCATTCAGGGGATCGATACGCGGGTGTTGACGCGCCACCTCCGCGATTTCGGCGCGCAGCCGGGAGTTATCTCGACCAAGGATGGAAATCCGGAAAGCCTCGTTGCCAAGGCAAAGGCGCTTCCGAAGATGAGCGGCCTCGATCTCGCAAAGGACGTGACCTGCAAAGAGTCCTACACCTGCGACCAGGGGGATTGGGACATTGCCAAAGGGTACGCAAAGAAGCCCGCGTCGCGCTACAAGGTCGTGGCCTATGATTATGGAATCAAGCGGAACATTCTGCGGCTTCTGACCCAGGCGGGCTGCGACGTGACCGTGGTTCCGGCGACCATGGCTGCTGAAAAAGTGCTGGCCATGGACCCCGACGGCGTGTTCCTGTCGAACGGTCCCGGCGACCCCGGGCCGGTCACCTATGCGATCGAGAACATTAAAAAGATCCTCGGAAAGAAACCCGTCTTCGGCATCTGCCTGGGCCAGCAGCTTCTGGGGCTCGCTCTCGGAGGGAAGACGTACAAGCTCAAGTTCGGGCACCACGGCGGGAACCAGCCGATCATGGACTTGACGACGCGGAAAGTCGAGATTGCGGCCGAGAACCATGGGTTTGCAGTTGACATGGAGACGGTGAAGGACCAGGTTGTGATGACGCACGTGAACCTGAACGACAATACCTGCGAAGGGTTCCACCACAAGACCCTTCCCGCGTTCTCGGTCCAGTACCATCCCGAAGCGTCGCCCGGCCCCCATGACAGCAGGTATTTGTTCCAGAGATTTATCGACATGATGGAGAAGTATAAGGGATAGACGCGGGGAAAGGGTGATGCGGCGACAGGGGGAAGGTAAAGTCATGCTGGCTCAATCTTGTAGATTGAACCAGCCCAAAGAATAATGTCAAAGTGCAAAGCTCAAAGTTCAAATGAAACAACTCAACTTTTGCCCTTTGACATTGATATTTGATTTGAACTTTGGATTTTGACATTTGGATTTGATGAATGATTGTTTCTTTATTGACGGCTGATCTCAACGAACGCATTGAGGCGGCTTACGAGCTCCTTGAATCCTGCCGCGTCTGCCCCCGCAAGTGCGGGGTGAACCGCCTGAAGAACGATAAGATCGGTTTCTGCCGGTCGGGGCTTAACGCGGTCGTATCAAGCGCCAGTCCTCACCACGGTGAAGAGCCGCCGATTTCCGGAACCAAGGGTTCAGGCACGATCTTTTTTGCCAATTGCAATCTCCGTTGCGTGTACTGTCAGAACTATCCCATCAGCCAGATGGGTACAGGTAATGAAAGGACAACCGCTGAGCTGGCCTGCCAGATGCTCTGGCTTCAGGAACAGGGATGTCATAATCTGAACCTCGTGACGCCGACGCATTTCATGCCGCAGATTTTAAAAGCGCTCGGCATTGCAAAAGAGCGCGGCTTCAGTCTGCCGATCGTCTATAACACGAGCGGGTATGAATCCGTGGAGGCGCTCAGGCTTCTCGACGGCATTGTGGATATCTATTTGCCGGACATGCGCTACTCCGAGGGCAAAGCTGCTCTGCGCTATTCGATCGCGCCCCACTATCCCGAGATCAACCGGGCAGCTATCAAGGAGATGTACCGGCAAGTCGGCAATCTTGGACTCGACGAGAACGGTATCGCGAAGCGGGGGCTTATTATCCGCCATCTGGTCCTGCCGAATGGAAATTCGGGCACCGAGGGAGTCATGAAGTTTCTTGCCGAAGAAATCTCGAAAGACGTGTACCTCAGTCTCATGTCCCAATATTTTCCAGCGTATAAGGCGCACGAGATCCCGGAACTTTCACGAAAGATCACGTCAAAGGAGTATGACGAGGCGTACCAGATCATGCAGGGGTACGGTTTGGAGAACGGCTGGGTGCAGGAGTTTGAGTAACAGTTCTGAGTTCTGAGTTAAGGAAGGAATAGATGCCGAAAAGAACTGACATCAAAAAGATTTTGATCATCGGTGCGGGGCCGATCGTGATCGGCCAGGCCTGCGAGTTCGACTACTCGGGCGTGCAAGCCTGCAAGGCGCTCAAGGAGGAAGGGTACGAGATCGTGCTGGTGAACTCCAACCCGGCCACGATCATGACCGACCCGGAGATGGCGCACCGCACCTACATCGAGCCGATCACGCCGGCAGTGGTGGCGAAGATCATCGAACGGGAGCGGCCCGATGCGCTTCTCCCGACCATGGGAGGCCAGACTGCTCTCAACACGGCGGTGGCGCTCGCGGAAATGGGCGTACTCGAAAAATACAAGGTAGAACTGATCGGCGCCAAGCTTCCGGCCATTAAAAAAGCCGAAGACCGCGAGCTGTTCAAAAAAGCGATGGAGAAGATCGGCCTCGAGGTGCCGAAGAGCGGCTTTGCCACGAACCTGGACCAGGCCTACGAAATTCTCGAGATGGTCGGTTTCCCCGCGATCCTTCGCCCGGCCTTCACGCTCGGAGGCACGGGAGGCGGCATCGCCTACAACCGCGAAGAATTCACCGAACTGATCACGCGGGGCCTTGAAGCGAGCCCGGTCCGCCAGGTGCTGATCGAGCAGTCCGTCGTGGGCTGGAAGGAGTACGAGCTCGAGGTGATGCGCGACACCAAGGACAACGTGGTGATCGTCTGCTCCATCGAGAACTTCGACCCCATGGGCATCCATACCGGCGACAGCATTACCGTGGCCCCGGCGCAGACGCTCACCGACAAAGAGTACCAGATCATGCGCGACGCGTCGCTCAAGATCATCCGCGAGATCGGCGTGGACACCGGAGGGTCGAACATCCAGTTCGGCGTCAACCCGGACAACGGCAGACTGGTCGTGATCGAGATGAACCCGCGCGTGTCCCGGAGTTCGGCGCTCGCGTCCAAAGCCACCGGGTTTGCCATTGCAAAGATCGCGGCAAAACTCGCCGTGGGCTTCACGCTCGACGAGATCACGAACGACATCACGAAAGCCACACCGGCGTCCTTTGAGCCGACGATCGATTACGTGGTCACGAAGTTCCCGCGCTTTGCCTTCGAGAAGTTCCCCCAGGCCGATGCCACGCTCACGACGCAGATGAAGTCCGTAGGCGAGGCCATGTCCATCGGCAGGACCTTTAAGGAATCGTTCCAGAAAGCGCTCCGTTCGCTCGAGATCGACCGCTACGGTATTGAATCCCGCCGCGAACGTGACGGCGACGTGGACCACGGAGTGGACGAGATCCGGCAGAAGATCAGCGTCCCGAACTGGGAACGGATCTGGTACATCGCCGACGGGTTCCGGCTGGGCATGGGCGTTGACGAGGTATTTAACCTGTCGAAGATCGATCCATGGTTCCTGCACCAGATTAAACAGATCGTGGACTTTGAAAAAGAGCTGCGCGATCATGCGGCAAGCATCCTCACGGACAAGTCCGCCTCCCTCGATCATCCGCTCAGGCGTGCAAAGGAGTATGGTTTCTCGGACCGCAGGCTTGCCAAACTGTTCACGACTACCGAAGATGCGGTACGCAAAGCGCGCTATGAGCTCGGCATTCTGCCAGTGTTCAAGACCGTGGACACCTGCGCAGCCGAGTTTGAAGCCCACACGCCCTATCTCTATTCGACCTATGAAAAACCTTTTTATAGGGTCCAGGGTCCGGGGGCCGGGGGCCAGAGTAAGGCAAGCGCGGAGTGCGAGGCGAATCCTACGGACCGGAAGAAGGTCGTGATCCTGGGCGGCGGCCCGAACCGGATCGGGCAGGGCATCGAATTCGACTACTGCTGCGTGCACGCGGCCTTCGCGCTGAAGGACGACGGATACGAAACGATCATGGTGAACTGCAACCCCGAGACCGTGAGCACGGACTACGATACGTCGGACCGCCTGTATTTTGAACCCTTGACACTGGAAGATGTTTTACATATTATACGCCGAGAGAAACCGATGGGCGTGATCGTGCAGTTCGGCGGGCAGACGCCTCTTAAGCTTGCGGTGCCGCTTGAAAAAGAAGGCGTGCGCATCCTCGGAACGACCCCGGACAGCATCGACCGGGCCGAGGACCGGAAACGGTTCAAGGAACTCCTCGATAAACTGGGGCTCCTGCAGGCGGAAAGCGGCACGGCAGTCTCGTGCGACGAGGCCGTAGACGCGGCGAACCGCATCGGCTACCCGGTGATGGTCCGTCCCTCCTACGTGCTCGGCGGCAGGGCCATGGAGATCGTGTACGACGAGGAAAGCGTCCGGAATTACATGACCCGGGCGGTGAAGGCGTCGCCCGAGCGGCCGGTGCTGGTCGATAAGTATCTGGAAGACGCCATCGAGATCGACGTGGACGCCATATCCGACGGGAAAATGGTGGTCGTGGCAGGCATCATGGAGCACATCGAAGAGGCCGGCGTTCATTCCGGAGATTCCGCATGCTCGCTCCCTCCGTTCTCGCTTTCTGAGAGCATTGTCAAGGAAATCGATCATCAGGCCAGGGCCCTTGCGCTGGAGCTTGGCGTGGTCGGGCTCATGAACATCCAGTTTGCCGTAAAAGAAGGCCGGATCTACGTGCTTGAGGTAAACCCCCGCGCATCGAGGACCGTGCCCTTCGTGAGCAAGGCGATCGGCGTTCCGCTTGCCAAGCTGGCCGCGCGGGTGATGGCAGGGAAAACGCTCCCTGAACTGGGCTTTACCAAAACGGTGAGTATCAAATATATTGCGGTCAAGGAAGCGGTCTTTCCCTTTGCCAAGTTCCCGGGCGTGGATACCCTCCTCGGGCCGGAGATGAAGTCCACAGGCGAAGTGATGGGCATTGACACGGACTTCGGAATGTCCTTTGCGAAGTCCCAAATGGCCGCAGGCAATCCTCTGCCGATTTCCGGGCGGGTCTTCTTAAGCGTAAAAGACAAGGACAAGGCAGGCCTCCTCGAAGTGGCTCAGGGTTTGGAGAAGGCGGGGTTCTCCATTGTGGCGACCCGCGGCACTGCCGATTATCTGAGGCAGCGGGGGATCACGGTCGAGACCGTGAACAAGGTGACGGAGGGACGGCCGCATATCGTAGACCAGATAACCGATATGCAGATCGATCTCGTGATCAATACGGTCTACGGCGCCCAGTCGCAAAAGGACTCCTACTCCATACGGCGGACCACGCTCGTCAAGGGGGTGCCGTATTTTACGACGATTTCAGCGGCAAAGGCTGCGGTGCGCGGCATCTCGGCTATAAAGGCAAATCCATTGCAAGTGAAGTCCATTCAGGAGTATCATAGATCATGACTCAGAAAATTCCGATGACCAAAGAAGGCTACGAGAAGCTCAAGCAGGAGCTGGACCGCATCATGAAGGTTGAGCGGCCCAAGAACATCAGGGACATCGAAGAAGCGCGGGCGCACGGGGACCTGTCGGAGAATGCGGAGTACCACGCCGCAAAGGAACGCCAGGGCCATCTCGACGCCAAGAAGCGGGAATTGGAGCACAAGCTTGCGAATTCCCAGATCATAGACATCTCCAAACTGTCGAACGAGAAGGTGGTCTTCGGCGCAACCGTCACGCTTGCGGATACGGAATCGGGCGATATCAAAAAGTATACCCTCATCGGCCAGGAAGAAGCGGACCTCAAGAAGGGGAAAATATCCATACAATCTCCCGTGGGCAAGGCGCTCATCGGCCACAAGGTCGGCGACGTGGTCACGATCAAAACTCCGGCCAAGACCGTGGAATACGAAATACAGGAGATCGAGATAACCCTTGAATAGGCTTCACCAGGCGGCCATACTGTCTCACAAGCCCATGGGCAGGGGATATTACCGCATTGTGCTCAAAGCGCCGGAGATGGCTTCCAGTGCGCTTCCGGGCCAGTTCGTGATGGTGAGGGTCTCGGATACTCTGGATCCGCTCCTTGCGCGTCCTTTCGGCATCTCTTCAGTTCTTTCAAAAACATCCCTCGAAATCCTCTATCGCGTTGTGGGCCGGGGCACTGCGCTGCTCGCGGGCAGGGATAGGGGACAGACGCTCGGCCTGCTCGGCCCGCTCGGAAAAGGTTTCCCCCTGCCGGACAAAAAGACGACGCCGGTTCTGGTGGCCGGCGGGAGTGGTTTCCCTCCGTTGCATTTTTTAGCGCAGCGCGTTGGTTCCGGGGCTCACCTCTTTCTCGGCTCACGGGACAAGGAAAGTCTTCCTCCAACGGCAATCGTGAAGAGTTTCCGGGATGCCTGCGCTAAAGTGCATATCGCGACAGAGGACGGCAGCGCCGGAACCAAGGGGATGACCACGGACATCCTGAATGCGTTCCTGACAAAGATGGAAAAGAAGTCCCCTCTCGTTCTCTATGCCTGCGGCCCTCATGCTATGCTTGCTGCAGTGGGCAGGATCGCCGCGGAGCATTCTATTCCCTGTTACGTTTCCATGGAAGAGCGCATGGCCTGCGGTCTCGGCGCCTGCATGGGCTGTTCGATCCCGATGAAGTCCGGCGGGTATAAGCGGGCCTGCAAGGAAGGGCCGGTGTTCGATTCGCGGGATATTGATTGGAGCGAACGGGTGTCGGTAAAAATTCAGGGTTCAGAGTTCAAAGTCCGCAGGTAATTACGAAGACCTCATGATGATTGTCAAAAATAAAACAAAACCCGATCTTTCTATCGACTTCGCCGGGATCAAACTCAAGAACCCGGTCCTCACCGCCTCCGGGACCTTCGGGTACGGTGAAGAATTTGGCGAGTTCGTTGACTTGAATAAACTCGGCGGCGTGATCGTCAAGGGAATATCGTTGAACCCGATCAAAGGCAACCCGCCGCCCCGTATCTGGGAAACGCCGTCGGGAATGTTGAACGCCATCGGGCTTGAAAATCCGGGGGTCGATGTTTTTTTGAACGAGAAGCTTCCTTACCTCAGGAAGTTCGATACCGCAGTGATCGTGAACATGTTCGGCTATAGTCTCGAAGAATATGTCGCGGTGGCGGAGCGGCTTAACGGAGCGCGGGGGATTTCCGGTATCGAGGTGAATATCTCCTGCCCGAACGTAAAGGCCGGCGGCATGGCGTTCGGGACCGACCTCAAAGCTACGTTCGAGCTTCTTTCCGCGATTCGGAAAACAACAAAGTTGCCGGTCATTGCAAAGCTTTCGCCGAACGTGACTGATGTGACGGCATTTGCCAAGGCGGCCCGCGATGCGGGGTGCGACGGGCTTTCGCTCATCAATACGCTCCTCGGTATGGCGATCGACGTGCGGTGCAGGAAACCGCGGCTTGCGAACTGCACCGGCGGCCTGTCCGGACCGGCGATCAGGCCGGTCGCGGTCCGCATGGTGTGGCAGACGGCAAAGGCGGTTTCCCTTCCCATCATCGGCATGGGCGGCATTGTCACCGGCGAGGACGCCCTCGAATTCATTCTTGCCGGGGCATCGGCAGTCGCGGTGGGCACGGCGAATTTTGTGAATCCCCGGGCGACGCTCGACGTGGTCAAGGGGATCGAGCGCGTCATGATCGAGCAGGGCGTGGGCGTCCTGAGCGAGCTGGTAGGAAAAGTGAGCGTTCCATGAGGATCGTAACGAGCCTCAAGAGCAAGATCATTATAGCCGTTTCCGCCATTCTGGCGGTGACCATCGGTCTCGGCACCTGGATCAATATCGGGTATCAGCGGGCGCAGATGGAAGATGCGCTCGAAGACAATGTGCTCATCATATCCAACACCATCGAGCGAAGTCTCGCGAATGCCATGCTCGACGGGAAGAGCAAGGAAGTGCAGCATATTCTGGAGGCGGTCGGCGTTTACCACAATATCCAGGAGGTCAAGATCTTCAGCCCGAGCGGGGTCATCCTGAAATCATCCAAGCGTTGGCTGATCGGCAGGAAGGTAGACCCGAGCGTGGAGAAATGGTTTCTCGCCGACAAAGTCAAAAAACCGATCAAGCGGCGGGATGAAGGCATTTTTTCGGTCCTGTTTCCCATACCGAACGAGGATCGCTGCTTTCACTGCCACGGGTCAAAGGCAAAATTGAACGGCGTACTTGCCGTGGATGTGTCCATGGAGCAGACCCAGGAGAAGGTGAGGGAGCTCACGAAGACCATGTTCCTCTGGGCCTTGGGCGTGACGGCGATCCTGGCGGTGTCTCTTTCCCTCTTTTTAACACGGCTGGTTTCCAATCCGATACAGGAACTGATTACCACCATGGAACAAGCCGAACAGGGCCTTGAGGCCCGGGCCGAGGTGAAAAGCTTTGATGAGATCGGCAGGCTGGGCGAGGCCTTCAACTCGCTGCTGACGAAGCTGGAACGGGCGCGGCGCAGAGTCGAGCGATACCACTACGAACAGATGAAGCGGGCCGACCGGCTTGCGTCCATCGGAGAGATGGCCGCCGGCATCGCCCATGAGATCAAGAACCCGCTTGCGGGAATCGCCGGCGTGATCCAGGTGTTGAAGAAAGACCAGGCCGTCGGGGACCAGAAACGGGCGGTGTTGGACGAGGTCCTCTCCCAGGTAGAGCGCATGGACAAGGCGGTCCGGAACCTGCTCTCCTTCGCCCGGCCGCCGGAGCCGAAAATGACGCTCGTGGATATCAACGAGCTGATCGGCAAGCTGCTCGATTTTCTCGCGCCGCAATTCGCCAAGAATTCCATCGTGGTAGAGAGAAGACTGTCTCCGGGGCTGCCGTGGCTGACGCTCGATCCCGATTTGGTGCAGCAGGCGGTAATCAACATTGCGCTCAATGCAATTCAGGCGATGCCGGAAGGCGGGAAGTTTATTGTCGAATCGAAATCGATGAAACCGGCGGGAGAAAATGCCGGCTCGGTTGAGATCCTGTTTTCCGATACGGGAAAGGGGATTTCCTCGGAAAACCTGGGCCGGATCTTCAGCCCCTTCTTCACGACGCGGCAGCAGGGCACCGGGTTGGGGCTTTCCATCACCCAGCGGATCGTCGAACAGCATGGCGGTGAGATCAACGTCATGAGCTCTCCCGGCAAAGGGGCGAGTTTTACCCTTGCCTTCCCCTATCCGCAAAAAGACAGCGCATAAGAGGAGCACGTTTTTATGACGCAGAAAATTCTCGTTGTTGATGATGAAAAATTGATCCGCTGGACCCTGGAACAGCACCTGGTAAAGGAAGGGTACGAAGTTGCCAGCGCCGAGTCCGCGGAAAAAGGACTGGCGCTGATCAACGAGGACCCTCCCGACCTGGTCCTTCTCGATAATCGTCTGCCGGAGATGACAGGCCTGGAGCTGCTGGAAAAACTCAATGTGCAGGAACGCGGAATCATGGTCATCATGATCACCGCTTACGGCATGGTCGAGACCGCGGTGAAGGCCATGAAGCACGGCGCCTACGATTATATCAGCAAACCTTTTAATCTCGAAGAGATCACCTTCGTCATCAAGAAGGCCCTGGAAGCGGGTTCTCTGCGCACCCAGGTAAAACAACTGCGCCAGGAATTCAGCAGCAAGGTCGATACGATCATCGGCGAAAGCGATGAGATGATGAAGGTGAAGAACCTCATTCTCAAGATCGCGAAGAGCGACGCGACCACGGTGCTGATCCAGGGAGAGAGCGGAACGGGCAAAGAGCTGGTGGCAAAGGCCCTTCACTACAGCAGCGCCCGGGCGGACCAGCCTTTTATGGCCATTAACTGCGCCGCGCTCCCCGTCACGCTGCTTGAGAGCGAGCTCATGGGCCATGAAAAGGGCGCGTTTACCGATGCCAAGACGTCCAAAAAAGGTCTTTTCGAACTCGCCGACGGCGGGACCGTTTTTCTCGACGAAATCGGGGATATGGACATGAGCATGCAGGCCAAGCTGCTCCGCATGCTCGAAGAAAAGACCTTTAAACGCGTCGGCGGCGTGAAGGACATCAAGGTGAATGTCCGGCTTGTTTCGGCCACAAACCAGGAACTCTTGAAAGCCATGCGCGAAGGCGGCTTTCGGAAGGACCTGTATTATCGGTTGCAGGTGGTGCCGATCTATTTGCCCGCCTTGCGGGATCGCGGACAGGATGTCCTGGTGCTGGCGCGCCACTTTATCGAGTATTTCAACAAGGAGTGCCACAAGAATGTGCTCGGGATCTCGAAGGAAGCCGAGCAGATACTCCTCTCTCATCATTGGCCCGGGAACGTGAGGGAATTAAAGAATGTGATCGAACGGGCAATGATCCTGGACATCGACAGCGAGATCCTGCCCGAACATCTGTCGCCCGACATTCTGGAGGGAAGGCCGGCAACGTCGGCTTCATCACTCACTCCGGTTTCCCTGGAAGGGCTGGTCATCCCCGATTCAGGATTGTCCATCGAAGACGTGGAGAACGCCCTGGTCCGCAAAGCGCTGGATATGGCCAATGGAAACCAGACAAGAGCGGCGCAGCTCCTGAAAATGCCCCGGGACGCTTTCCGCCGGAGAATGAAGCGGTTCGGTATTATTTGATAAGCGGCGGGCGCTCTACCACGCAAGCCGGTAAACTGGAAAGGCGCCGTTCTTCACCGCAACTCAGTACCCATTGTTTCCAAAAGATTTTCTTGACAGCGAAAGCGGGAATAGGGTATAACCTACAGTCTCTTGTCTTTCTCCTTTTTTCGAAACGCCGGCGTAGCTCAGTGGTAGAGCAGCTGATTCGTAATCAGCAGGTCGTCAGTTCAACCCGGATCGCCGGCTCCACTTTCCCCACCTAAAAATAGGGTTTTTCTGCAATTCCTCATTTTTGTGCAAAATAGCTCCGTGACTACTTGCGGCCATCTTTTTTCAGCCGGCCTCTCTTTGACCAGAGCAGCACGCTTTGCTTTCGTCATTCTAGGCAGTGA